>NZ_JBFTQY010000169.1:0-1003 GCF_056399245.1 Rhizobium sp. 01N447_2 | reverse complement strand
GCGGCCGTGGTTCTTGCATTGGCTTGGGAACCGCGGTGTCCGGGATGGGCTGTATCCCTTTGCTGATTCCATGAGATGCGACATCACTCTCGCCCTGCCCCTGGCGATCCTCCATGCCGCGCCGATTGGCAAAGTCATGGGTATAGTCGAGTGTCGTCTCTTTCACGCCTGAGCGGCTCAGTRTCTCTGTCAGGGCGCGCTCCGTCTTGAATGCATCGAGCCCGGCATAGAGCTGCACCTCTTCACGATGACGGGTCATCGCCACATAGGTCAGATGCCGGTCCATYGTCGTCGACGCSAGRACAAAACTCCGRTCGACGGTAGCGCCTTGCGTCTTGTGGATCGTCGTKGCGTAGCCGTGRTCAAAGGMTTGGTAACTATTCACCGGTACGGTCACCTGGCGCTGCCCATCTTGCGTCTGCGCCTTGCCGTCAAGCCGAACTTGTATTGCGTCCGGCGCGACGGCGACCACCTCGCCCAACATGCCATTCTTGACGCCGAGATCGCGATCGTTCTCCAAAAAGACGATGCGGTCGCCGCGCGCAAAAGATCGCTTCCCATTGTTGGTCTGGTAACTCAGTTCCTCACCTTTATCACCAGACGGGTTGCTGGCCTTTGCCAGCTCACCGCACTCCTGCAACGCGGCGCGAATGCCGGCATTGATGGCACGCACGTCGTCGCGCCTATGCGCCATCGCAATGCGCGTGTCGTCGGGATGTGCCGATCGGTCAGCGACGTAATCGGCAATGATCGCCTTCAGCACGTCGTCGCGGTTCGCTTTCAGCTGGATGTTGCCATGTGCAGCATAGGCTGACAGTCCGTCTGCGGTCCGGTGAGAGGCAAAGTCGATCGAAGCCTGCTTCTGCCAATCCGCTTTCTGCCGTCGGACGTCCGAAAGCTGCGCATGACCGACAGCTTCCGCGATTGCCCGGAACGGTGCGCCCGCTCCGATCGCCTGAAGCTGTTCATGGTCGCCGACCAGCACGAGCTTGGCGCCGGCCCG
>NZ_JBFTQY010000168.1:0-1022 GCF_056399245.1 Rhizobium sp. 01N447_2 | reverse complement strand
GTGATGACCGTGCCGTTGAAGATCGCGCCGAGCGACATGGCAAGCCCGGTGAACTGCGGCACCATGGCATTGCGGGCGATATAGGAGCGCAGAATCTTTCGCTTCGGAACGCCACCAAGCTCGGCGAAGACGACATAATCCTCGGTGATGATGTTGGAAACGAGCGCGCGCATCCC
Source organism: Rhizobium sp. 01N447_2 (assembly GCF_056399245.1). Lineage (NCBI taxonomy): Bacteria > Pseudomonadati > Pseudomonadota > Alphaproteobacteria > Hyphomicrobiales > Rhizobiaceae > Rhizobium > Rhizobium sp. 01N447_2. Next base: position 846 of record NZ_JBFTQY010000168.1, on the reverse strand, counting down.
GATCAGCCAGCTGCCGGCTCCGACCATGATCAGCGACAAGGCCGGCAGAATCGAATGTTTCAGGATATCGAAGACCAAAGCGAAGGAGAGGTCCAGATTGGCGTTCATCTCGTAGCCGCCATTGATCGGCAGCACCGGCCAGAGATAGCCGAACACAATCAAAAGCACGAAGGCCAGAATGTAATAGGGAATGGGAAGCAGGGCGATGAAGACGAGGCTGACGGCCTTCAGCACCATGTCCTTGCGGTAATAGCCGGCGAGCGCGCCGATCGCATTGCCGAGCACAAAGGTGATGATGGTCGACACCGTCATCAACCCGATGGTCCAGGGCAGGGACCGCAGGATGATGGTGGAAACGGGCGTCGGAAATGCCGACAGCGACGGACCGAGATCACCTGTGGCTAGCCGAAGCCAGAAATGCAGGTATTGCTGCCAGATCGAACCCTCCATTCCGTAAAGCTCGCGAAGCGACTGACGCATCAGTTCGATCGCATTCGGATCGGACTGCCCCATCTGGGTGATGGCGCCTATGCTTTCTTCGACCGGATCGATCGGGGTCAGGTGGGTGACGAAGAATGTTATCGTCACGCCGAGAAATACAACGAGCAGAAACTGACCGAACCGCTTCAGCACAAAGATGAGATAGGACGTCATAGGGCGGTGGTTCCTCTCTGGTTCCCTTCATCAAGTGGAAAGGATCGACGGACATGCCACATGCCCGTCGATTAGGAGGCCGGCGCGCAACACTCGCGCCGGCGTTGGGAGGATTATTTCGGTTGTGCCGGCTTCAGCTTGACCATCATCAGCCTGGAGTTGGCCCAATTCGGCACTGGATCGGTATAGGGA
>NZ_JBFTQY010000167.1:0-1727 GCF_056399245.1 Rhizobium sp. 01N447_2 | reverse complement strand
GGCAGGCAGAAGCGTCGAGCGCTGATGACCGTTGGTGGCTCCAGCGTTTAAGCCCGGGCAAGGATGGTGGCCGGGAGAGACGGGATGGGGTGATCTTCACTGCCGATCCCAAGCCGGTCACCGAGATAATGGTAGAAGGAAAGGCCGAGCTTTTGGCAGGTCTTCATCAGGCCGAGCATGACATCGCGCGCAACACGGCCATCCTGGCTCATTGTGCCACCRGAGATCTTCCGCTTCGTGACAAACGTCCGTAAGGCATTTTCGGAGGCRTTGGTGTGGAGCGGGATGCCGGGATACTCGAGCACCTTTAGCAGCTCGTTCTTCCTGCGATGCAGTCGCTCGAGAAGCGTGTCGAGTGCTTCATAACCCGTACGTAGTGTGAAGATCCTATCGAACCGTCGTCGGAATGCGGGAGCGGACTGGGGGGAAGGGCACTGCTGGTAGGCKTTCAGCGCTTTATAGAAACGCCAGACGAGATCTCGGACSATCGTGACCAGCCGCTCCTCCTTTGCAGTGGTCGGCATCAGCTTTTGCAGAAGGCGCTCAGTATGGACCCAACACAGTGCATGATTGCCGACACGGAACTGTCCGGCATCGTCGGACACGATCACCGTATTTGCCATCAGGCCGCGGATTGCCGCGACGTTCTTTCAGATAATCGAATGCGGCGTCACCCAGCACATAATCCTGATAGCCGCCGCGCAGCAGGGACAGAAAGTTCAGGCGTGACTTCGATTTCGTGGTGCGAAAGACGGTAAAATCCGCACCGCCGATCTGTGTGGTGTAATAGTTATTATGGGAATGCCGCGCGCCGGTRTCGTCAACCGTCACATAAGGCGACGCCACGAGACCGGCATGCAGCAGTGCGGCATCCTCGGCGACGAAGCCCTYCAGCTGCCTGGTGAGAAGCCGCACTATCTGACGCTTGGAGATGGCGATCCCGACATCGTTCAGCAATGTCGTCAACCGCTGCGTCGTCACCTGTCCTTGTGCGTGCAGCATCAGGCAAAGCCGCCGGAGGTTGGCGCCATAGCCACCTATGATCCCGGCCGGCAAGGGAGCGAGAACCGTCTTTCCATCCGGTGTCACCCAGCATTCACGGCGGTAGTGCACGAGTTCCGCCTTGAGCACCAGGTCTCGGACGTAGACGCTTCTATATCCCTTGAAGCGCGAGCCGGACGGAGCATCGATGCGYAGGATCTCCTGCCGGCTGACCCGATCCACATCCAGCTTCGGACCCCGCGGCTTTTTCCTGCCGGCCACATGGTTTGCTGGAGAGGCCTCCGTTGCCCTCTCCATGCCGGAGGCGCGAAACGGCGGGCGCGGCGGCAGATTTTTCAGCCGGGCGATCTCGTCGCGCAACAGCTGGYTCTCGAGTTTCAGGCGGGKATTCTCCAGCCGAAGGGCGGCGTTTTCCTCCCGCAGCTGGATGTTGTCGGCCTCAAGCTTCGCAAGCCGGGCTTCTGCCTGCTGCGACCGTTCCAGAAGACCCGTCACCAATCCGCGCAACGCATTCAGTGAAAGCGTGTCGGCATGCTCGGGGGAGGGGAGCCGTTTCTTCATGGCAGAATCGAATCATGATTTGCCCCGGCTTGAGAATCCCCAGACTAGCAATCACTTCTCAAAGCGCGCGGTTATGCACACTTCTATGACCGCTCACCAAAACGCCGCCATGGATTTTGCCCCACGTACCACCAAAACGCCGCCATGGATTTTGCCCCACGTAC
>NZ_JBFTQY010000166.1:0-1062 GCF_056399245.1 Rhizobium sp. 01N447_2 | reverse complement strand
GGTGACGAAGTCGTCACCGGCGCCCATCAGCGAGCGGATCGCCGTTGGCGCCGTATAGAAGATGTTGACCTTATGTTTGTCGATGACTTCCCAGAAACGGCCCTGATCCGGAAAATTCGGCACGCCCTCGAACATCAGCGTCGTCGCGCAGTTCGCCAGCGGCCCATAGACGATATAGGAATGGCCGGTCACCCAGCCGACATCGGCCGTACACCAGTAGACGTCGCCGTCGTGATAATCGAAGACATATTCATGCGTCATCGCCGCATAGACGAGATAACCGCCCGTCGTGTGCAGCACGCCCTTCGGCTTGCCGGTCGAGCCTGAGGTATAAAGAATGAACAGCGGGTCTTCCGCCTTCATCTTCACCGGCGGGCATTCCGCCTTCACAGTGGCGACCTCCTGGTGATGCCAGAGATCGCGGCCCGGTGCCCAGCCGGTCTTGCCGCCGGTGCGGCGAACGACCAGAACCTTGTCCACGATCACGTGCTGGCGTGCTGCAATGTGAATAGCCGTATCGGTATTGTCCTTCAGCGGCACCGGCTTGCCGCCGCGCACGCCTTCGTCGCAGGTGATGACGAAGGTGGATTCGCAGTCGACGATACGCCCCGCCAGCGCCTCGGGCGAGAAACCGCCGAAGACGACCGAATGCACCGCGCCGATGCGGGCGCAGGCGAGCATCGCATAGGCSGCTTCGGGGATCATCGGCATGTAGATGGTGACGCGATCGCCCTTCTTGACGCCGTGCTTCTTCAASACRTTCGCCATCCGGCAGACATGCTCGTAGAGCTCGTTATAGGTGACCTTCTTATCGACATAGGGGTTGTCGCCCTCCCAGATGATCGCCACCTGGTCGCCATTCGTTTTCAGATGGCGGTCGATGCAATTATAGGAGGCGTTTGTCTGACCGTCCTCGAACCACTTGATCGAAACCTTGCCGGTAAAGGAAGTGTTCTTGACCTTGGTATAGGGCTTGAACCAGTCGATCCGCTTGCCGTGCTTGCCCCAGAACTTGTCCGGGTTCTCGACGCTTTCCTCGTACCAGACGCTTTCCTCGTACCA
>NZ_JBFTQY010000165.1:0-1171 GCF_056399245.1 Rhizobium sp. 01N447_2 | reverse complement strand
CAATTTGCACTGATTGTTGGATGATCTGTGCGCACTCCGGCGGATGGCCATCCGCCGGAGTGCGGACGGCCGGGACCGCAGGCCCCTTGGCTTGAACCGGGGATGAGATTGGTCCGGCCGTCCTCGCGTTTGTCCTGAACAGATGATGGGGAGCAAGTCCCGCATGCAAGGCAAGGTTTCGTTCCAAGAAGACGCGATGCCGGTAGTTTATGCCGGTGTGGACGTGAGTAAAGAGTGGCTCGATATTCATCTGCATCCGCTGGGCGAAAGCCGGCGGTTTAGCAATGACAAGACCGGCATCCGCCAGCTGAAACGGCTGCTGGCCAGGCATCGGCCCAAAAGCATCGTGATGGAGGCAACCGGCAAGTTCCATCGCCCCGCCCATCGCTCGCTTTGGCTCGATGGCTTTGCCGTCGCCGTGGTCGATCCGCTGCGCGCGCGCATGTTTGCCCGTGCCTGCGGCTATCTCGCCAAGACCGACCGTCTCGATGCCCGTTTCCTGGCGCTCCTGGCCGAGAGCYTGCGCCCGCCGGCCGACACGCCGCCAAGTCCTCACGTTGARGCCTTGCAGGAGCTGGTCAATGCACGATCGGCAGCCAAATGCGACATCACCGCCCTGCAGAACCGCAGCAAGACTGCCACCACCGCCCTTCTGCGCGGCGAACTCAACCGCCTCGTGCGTCGGCTGGAACAGCATGTCGAACGTCTCGACAAAGAGATCGAGCGACGTGTCGGCGAGGATCCGCAGCTCTACCGCAAGGCCGAGATCCTCACCTCCATTCCCGGCATCGGCCGCGTCACSGCCCTGGCATTGATGGCCGGCATGGACGAGTTGGGCAGTTGTTCGGGCAAGCAGGCCGCCATGCTGGCAGGGCTTGCCCCAATCGCTAACGACAGCGGTGCCCGAACCGGACGTCGTTCCATCCGCGCCGGCAGGCCCGCACCCCGGCGCGCGCTCTACATGGCCGCCTTGTCGGCATGTCGCYACAATCCCGCCCTTGCTCGTTTTGCAGACACACTCAAAGCCGCAGGAAAACCAGCGAAGGTCATCCTGGTCGCCGTCATGCGTAAATTGCTCGTTCTGGCAAACTGCCTCCTATCTCACGATCGCCTCTGGACCCCAAATCCGCCTTGACAACCAACACAGATTCTCATCCGAGATTCTCATCCG
>NZ_JBFTQY010000164.1:0-1178 GCF_056399245.1 Rhizobium sp. 01N447_2 | reverse complement strand
CTGTGTTTGGTGTCAAGGTGGATTTGGTGTCCAGATACGGTTTTTAGTGATGAGGGTATTTGCGAGCACGATGAGCTTTCGCATGACGGCGACGAGGACGACCTTGTTGGGTTTCCCGGCCTTCTTCAGTCTTTCGGCGAAGTGCGCGAGGTCGGGGTTGTGACGGGAGGCGGACAGGGCAGCCATGTAGATGGCGTTCCTGGGTGCGGGGCGTCCGCCCCTGATGGCGCGATGTCCGGCCCGCTCGCCACTTTCGCAGGCGAGCGGCGCAAGGCCAGCCAGCATGGCCGCCTGCTTGCCGGAGCAGGCGCCAAGTTCGCAAAGGCCAGCGATCAGGCTTGCGGCGGTGACGGCTCCGATGCCGGGAATGGAGATGAGGATGTCGAGGCGGCGGCGCATCTCGGGCTCGGCGCCGATGCTGCGCTCGATCTCGGCATCCAGTCTTGCGATATGGGTATCGAGCGCGGCAAGCCGGCGCGTCAGTTCCTTGCGCAGGAAGGCGGTCACGGCCGTCTTCATCCGGTTGGACAGGGCGGTGCGTTCGCCGTTGGCCGCAGATCGCGCATTGACCAGTTCCTGCAGGGCTTCCAGCGCTTGGTCCTGCGGTGGGGTCTGTGCGGGCTTGAGGGCTTCTCCCATGATGGCCAAAAGCCGCGCATCGAGCCGATCGGTCTTGGCGAGAAAGCCGCAAGCTTTGGCAAACAGCCGGGCGCGCAACGGATCGACGACCGACACGTAAAAGCCATCGGCATGCAGAGAACGCTGAACGGCGCGATGCCACTTGCCGGTCGCTTCCATGACGATGTGCAGCGCCGAGCGCGGCATCTGGTCAAGCGCATCGAGCTCCCGCTTGAGGCGGCGCAGACCGGCCGTGTCATTGGTCACCCGAAAACTGCGGCCGAGAGGATGCAAATGAATGTCCAGCCACTCTTTACAGACATCGATACCGACATAAACTGTCGCCATCGCGGTGCGTTCGGACGATACCTTGCCTTGCATACGGGACCTGCTCCCCACTATCTGTTCAGGACAAACGCGAAGGACGGGCGGACCAGGCTCATCCCCGGTTCAAGCCAAGGGGGTTACGGTYCCGCCMGTCCGACCCCTGGGGGATGGCCATCCCCCAGGGGTCGCACCCATCATCAAACAATGAATGCAGTTTGAACATGCAAGGGGGC
>NZ_JBFTQY010000163.1:0-1220 GCF_056399245.1 Rhizobium sp. 01N447_2 | reverse complement strand
GCCTGGAGGTGTGCCATGAGAACCATGTGCTCTGCATTGACGCTGTGTATCGCGATTGCCCTTTGCACGGCAAATGCCAGATATGTCACCCTGCCCGGATACGCCTTCAAGACCAACCCGAAATGTCAGCGCCACGAACCGAAGACGAGGTTTGACACAAGGTGCGACTGGCCGAGATTGGGCTTCAAGGACTTTACGCCCCCGCTCGTGACCGTGCTTGGAATCTGAAGATCCTGCTCAGCTTCAGGTGGGCCGGATGGTAGATTGGGGAACGTGTTGCCATTGCGGAAAAGAGCAGCCTCGCGAATCGACGAGAGATACCTCTTTTCAACATGCCGCACTTCACGGACCGCCCTGCAGTAAACGCTGCTGCCATGCCGTCTCGTTGACCGACGGATGCCCTTCGAAAGCATGTCGCACAAAAGTGTGCAGCGGTTTGCGACAACGGCATGCGTAAAAACAAAGACTTAAAGCGCGACAAGCTGAAAGATCGCGACGCGCTTTAGGGGTAACCGCTGGCGGAAATCATCGCCCGGACAGTTGCCCGACCCGCCCGAGAGGTTCTACTCCCGAGCCAGCACGAAATCGTGCTCCACCTGCCAAAACTTTTCCGCGAATCCAAGGTCGCTAGCCCGCACTGGATCTTCTACGGGCTGAAACTTGGCAAGCAAGCTCTCCTTCACGCCGAAGACGGCGTCCGAGTGGATGTACGGGTCGTCCGGGTCGAAGATGTGTGTTGTCAGCGCCTCGAAGCCCTCGGCCTTTATGATGTAATGCAGGTGAGCCGGCCTGTAGGGATGACGTCCAAGCGCGCCGAGCAGCTTGCCGACCGGCCCGTCGTCCGGGATCGGGTAATATTTGGGCTTGACCGCCCGGAACCAATAGCGGCCGTCCGCGCCCGTGCGAAAGACGCCGCGAAGGTTGAAGTCGGGTTGTATCCCCTTCTGTTGAACGTCGTAGAAGCCTTCGTCGTTGGCCTGCCAAACGTCGATGACAGCATTGGAAATCGGCCTGCCATCCGTGTCGAGTATCCGCCCTCCGATCACCATATCCTCGCCTTTCTGGTCGAGGCAGATGTTGGCGCCCATCGGCAGTTCCGGCGCGTCGGCAACGTGAAACGGACCGAGCACCGTGCTTTCAGAAGCCCCAGAGGGCTTGCGATTATTGATGGCGTCGACCAGCATCGACACGCCGAGCACGTCTGACAACAGGATAAACTC
>NZ_JBFTQY010000162.1:0-1279 GCF_056399245.1 Rhizobium sp. 01N447_2 | reverse complement strand
CGATGGTGCTGTCGGCCAGAAGCCCGTCCTGCGCCAGCCTGCGCCCTGTGGTGATTTCGATCGGTTTGCCGACGAGGTTGACCGGGATTTTATGGCTGGCCGCCAGCGCCTGAATGCTGGTGATGCCGGGAATGACGCTGTAATCGAAATCCAGGCTGCTTTCCTGCCGCACGCGTTCGATGACGCGGATCGTGCTGTCGTAGAGACTGGGATCGCCCCAGACGAGAAAGGCGCCGCTGCCATCATCCGGGAGACCGGAGATCAGCTCTCCATAGATGCGGGCGATCTCGCCGTGCCAGGCATCGACGCTCTGCACATAGGTCTTGTCTGCCGTCTGCCTTTGCGGCACCGCGAATTCTGAAATCCTGCCAGCCGGCCGCGTGATATAGCGTTCGCAGATATCCCGCCGGATCTCGGCGAGCTCTTCCTTGCCGGCGCCCTTGACCGGTAGGAAGACCACGTCGGCGGCGTTCATCGCATTGATCGCCTGTATGGTGAGATGCTCCGGGTTGCCCGTGCCGATGCCGATGATATGGATATGCTTCAAGCGGATACTCCCCGTTGAGTCCTGGCGGTCTTGCCGAAAAAGCCTCGTCGTCGCAAGGGCAGAACGGGAGTTGGCCGCGGCCAACCGGGCCTGTGGGCGGCAGCTGAGCCCTATTGTTGCTGCAAATCCCGAATCGTGTCACTTTCGATACGCTTTTTGACGCTATGTTGAAAGAAAAGCGCATCGAAAAGGATTGGGTGTTTTGGACAACATTAGCGTATCGACGACAGATGTACGGATCGAGCGGCATGCGAACCAGCTTTCGCGGCAACTGAAGCTCCTCCGCGACAAGCTGTTTCCGCCGCTCTCGCAAAAGACGCTACGAACATTCTCCTCCGGCGAGGCGGCCCAGATGATCGGCGTCTCGGACGGCTATCTTCGCCAGCTTTCGCTGGATGGCAAGGGACCGCAGCCGGATCTTGCCCAGAATGGCCGGCGTTCCTACACGCTCGGCCAGATCAATGAATTGCGCCAGTATATGGCCAAGCTCAAGCCGAAGGATGCGCTTTCCTATCAGCCTTGGCGCCGCCCTGGTGAAAAGCTGCAGACGGTTGCCGTCACCAATTTCAAGGGTGGCTCGGCCAAAACCACGACGACGCTCTATCTGGCGCAGTATCTGGCGCTGGCGGGTTACCGGGTGCTTGCCATCGATCTCGATCCGCAGGCTTCGCTCTCCTCCATGCTGGGCGTCCAGCCCGAATTCGATCTTTCCGAAGGCGATACGCTCTATGG
>NZ_JBFTQY010000161.1:0-1650 GCF_056399245.1 Rhizobium sp. 01N447_2 | reverse complement strand
AGGAGCGAGGCAGGAAACCACTGGATTGCGGCTGAGAAGAAAGATGCCGACGCGATAGAGGGAATGCGCCAGCAACACCATGGCCAAACCTCAGAGACCTCGACCTAAAGCGCGTCACGATCTTTCAGATTCGCTCCTCGCGCTTTAGAGCTTTATTTCCAACGCATCGTTATTACAAAACCGCTGCGCACCTTTGCGCGACATGCCTTAGGCAGACGCTGCCTCTGCGGCAGATTTCTCATCCGCCTTTTCCTCGACGCATTCGGCCTTATCGGCGAGGGTCTTGCTCATTTCCCGGAGTTCTCCCTCGTCCAGCTTTTCGATGCCGACAAACTTGTTGGCCGCCTGGCTCGTCAGGATGAGTTCGTCAAGCTTGGCCTGCAGAGCCTTTCCGTCACGGTTCTGGCTGTTCTGCAACACAAACACCATCAGGAAGGTAATGATGGTCGTAGTGGTGTTGATCACAAGTTGCCAGGTTTCTGAATAGCCGAAAAAAGGGCCGGAAACCGCCCAGACAAGCACCAGCGCCAAAGCCGCTACGAACGTGAACGGCTTTCCCGAGAGATCGGCGACGGCGGTCGCAAAGGAAGAGAAGAAGTTGGATTTGTTCGACATCTGAAGGGCCTCATTGGGTCGCAGCGTCAACGCTGTCAATCGACAACATCAACTCCACATCTGGCCCGAAGTTCCTCGCGCCGCCGAACTCGGACGCCCGTCCGTTTGCACCATCGAAAAACATTGTGCACCGCAGCAACCTTTTCGTAGAGTGACGCGTTTAGTTCAGCATCACCGCCATCCCGGCTGCTGATTGGCGGAGACCTTTATGAGATCTATGTCAGACACCCTCGCACGCCTTGCTGCGCTGCGAGGAACCCTTCGCGCCCAACCTACGCAGGAAGACGCCGATCTCGTGGCCTTGGACGCATTTGGCTCAAACCCGGGCGCCTTGGGAGGCTACACCTATTTGCCGTCGAAGCGCGGGAAAGACATGCCCCTGGTTGTCGTCCTGCACGGCTGCACCCAGACTGCCGCCGGCTATGATATCGGATCGGGGTGGTCGCGATTGGCCGAGGATTATGGCATCGCGCTGCTGTTTCCCGAGCAGCGAAGGGCAAACAATCCAAATCTCTGTTTCAATTGGTTCAACCCCGAGGACATCCGCCGGGATCACGGCGAGGTGTTTTCGATCCGCCAGATGATCGCAAAGGTCGTTGCGGAACACGGTATCGACGGCAGGCGCGTATTCGTGACCGGGCTTTCGGCCGGCGGCGCGATGGCCGCCGCCGTGCTTGCCACCTATCCCGAGGTCTTTACGGGGGGCGCGATCATCGCGGGCCTGCCATATGCAAGTGCCGCGACCATTCCCGAGGCGTTCGACCGAATGCGCGGTCACGGCGGTCCGACTGGCAAAGAGCTTGAACTGCGGTTGAGAAACGCTTCAGGGCACAAAGGCCCGTGGCCGACATTATCACTTTGGCAGGGAACCGCAGACAGAACCGTCGTGCCATCCAATGCGAATGCGATCGTGGAGCAATGGAGAAATATCCATGGCGTCGACATATCGCCGGGGCGCGTCGAAGATATCGGACGACATCAGCGAAAGGTCTGGACCGATGCTCACGGTGTCGACGTAATCGAGCTCTATGCGAT
>NZ_JBFTQY010000160.1:0-1668 GCF_056399245.1 Rhizobium sp. 01N447_2 | reverse complement strand
GCCTGCTTCTGCCAATCCGCTTTCTGCCGTCGGACGTCCGAAAGCTGCGCATGACCGACAGCTTCCGCGATTGCCCGGAACGGTGCGCCCGCTCCGATCGCCTGAAGCTGTTCATGGTCGCCGACCAGCACGAGCTTGGCGCCGGCCCGTCTGACCTCGTCGACGAAGCGGGCAAGCTGACGGCTGCCGACCATTCCGCCCTCGTCGATGACGAAGACATCGCGAGCATTGAGCCGACTACGATCGGCTTGCCAGGAATATTCCCACGACGCCAAGGTGCGGCTCGATATGCCCGACGATTCCTTCAGGCCCTCTGCCGCCTTGCCGGCCAATGCCGCACCATGAACGCGATAGCCCTGCGCTTCCCAGGCCTGGCGGGCAGCCGCCAGCATCGTGCTCTTGCCGGCGCCGGCAAAGCCGATCACCACGGCGATCTGACCGGGAGCCGTGACATGCTCGATCGCCTGGCGCTGTTCCGCCGACAGCCCCTGCGCCGGTGACGCACTCACCGCCTGGATCGATCTGTCCTGATCGGCGATGGCCGCATCGACATGCCGCTTGAAGACACCGTGGTTTTGACGCCTCTTCATCGCAACAGCGGCTGTTGCCATCGCCCCCTCGATCGCCACCATCTCGACCGTCGAATAGCGTGCCTCGCCATCACGGCCGCGAACGCCTGAACTGTCGGGTCTGAGCTCGACGAGAGCCTTCGACGCCATGACCGCGGCAAAAGCGTTCTGGAAGGTCTGCGGATCGTCGTTGATATAGCGATGCAAAGCCCTGGCAATGTCATAGCGGTTGAAGACGCTCTTCTCGTTGGTAATCAGCTTCAGGATTTCATCCGGGCGCCTCCGGATGGTCTCGGCATTTCGGTCGGCCGATTGCCGGTCGATGCGGACGCGGGAGACTGCCCCACCCTGGCGATCGATCTGAGTGGCATGGACACCGACATGTTCGGTCGGCTCGATCGTGATCCCGGCTTCCAGATGTGAACGGTTGTCGATACGGATATCGAGGCCGGCCCTCTCAAGGTGCGTGTTGGCAAGATGCTCCCAGGCCTGTCTGAGATCCTTCAGCTGCAGTTGCGATGGCGGCAGGTGGTTGGCGAGAAGCCATCTGTTCTCCCGCTCAAGCAGCGTCTTGTCGCCAAGACCGGTTTCCCTCACCTCACGCGTCGTCATCATCAGATGCGCGTGGCTGTTGCGGATATCGCTTGCCCCACCCGGCCGATGGATCGCGAAGTCGACGGCAGCGCCATAGCGGTTGGCGAGATCTTCGGCAAAGGCACGCGTCAGCGCCAGTCGTTGATCCGGCGTCAGTTCGTGTGGCAGCGCGATTTCGAATTCCCGGGCAATACGGGCGTCACTGCGCTTCTCGGCACGCTCGGCGGCATTCCACAGGGCCGATCGCTTCATCGCCCAATAAGCAGAAGAACCAGCCGGCAAGACGATCTCGGCATGCTCGACACCTGTTCTGTTGCTAAAATCATGGGTCAGCCCATCGCGCTCGTTGGTGAGGCGCTCGGCCGCACGATAGGCGGCCGAGGCGACGGCACTGCGCCCGCCACTGCGGGCGATCGGCTTCATGCTGAAGTGATAAATCGCCATCGCTTGCCTTCGCGCCTCTGCCGGCCTTCGCTACTGGAGTTGCGCCAGCAACTCGTAAGTG
>NZ_JBFTQY010000159.1:0-2042 GCF_056399245.1 Rhizobium sp. 01N447_2 | reverse complement strand
GCAACCTGGCTGCACCAGAGCATGCCCTTGGCCGGCTTCTCCGAACCCTTCGCCTTGAAGCGCAGCATGACATGCGCATTATCGTCCAGCCGGCGGCCCGGMACGAARCTGTCGAGATCGGCGGCGAGGCTGTCGAGCTCCAGGCCAGTGATGAAGGCGGCGAGATTATAGGCRTGCGTGCCGATATCGCCGGTCGAGCCGCCGACGCCGGACTGCGCYGGATCGGTGCGCCAGGCCGCCTGTTTCTGGCCGGTTTGCTCGACCGCTTCCGTCAGCCARTCCTGCGGATATTCGGCCTGGACGACRCGGATGTCGCCGAGTTCGCCATTCGCGATCATCTCCCGCGCCTGGCGGACCATCGGATAGCCGGTGTAATTRTGCGTCAGCACGAAGAGCGCGCCGCTCTCGTCGGCGATCTTCTTCAGCTTCTTCGCATCGGCAAGGTTGGATGTCAGCGGCTTGTCGCAGATGACATGAATGCCGCGCTTCAGGAATTCCTTGGCYGCATCGTAGTGCACATGGTTCGGCGTRACGATCGCYACCGCCTCGATGCCATTCTTCAGCTTCGCCTCGCGGATCGCCATCTCGCGATAGCTGGAATAGGTCCGCGACGGATCGAGGCCGAGGTCGCGGCCGGATGCGATCGCCTTTTCGGGCGAAGCCGACAGCGCGCCAGCGATGAGATCGTACTGATCGTCGATGCGTGCCGCGATACGGTGCACCGCGCCGATAAACGCGCCGGCGCCGCCGCCCACCATGCCGAGCCGGATGCGCGGCTCGCGGGACTGTTCGGATGATGCTTCGATTGCCATTGATTCCTCCTGAAATTTTCTTCCCTTCTCCCCTCGGGGAGAAGGTGGCCCGGAGGGCCGGATGAGGGGGCCACYGGCGACAGATATTGCCTTTCGCTTGTCGCTCAAAGCCTTCGTCGCTAACGCTCCTCATCCCCCTCATCTGCCCTGACGGGCATCTTCTCCCCGCTGGGGAGAAGGGAAATGAAAGCCTAAAGCCCCAGCATCCGCCGGTTCGCCGCCTGGTCGGTGCCACTGCCKGCGAAATCGTCGAAGGCTTTCTCGGTGACGCGGATGATATGGGCGGCAACGAATTCGGCGCCTTCGCGAGCACCGTCCTCCGGATGCTTCAGCGCGCATTCCCATTCGACCACGGCCCAGCCGTCGAAATTATTCGCCGTCATCTTCGAGAACACCGCGCCGAAATCGACCTGACCGTCGCCGAGTGAACGGAACCGACCGGCGCGTTCCAMCCAGCCCTGATAGCCACCGTAGACGCCCTGGCGCCCGGTCGGATTGAACTCCGCATCCTTGACGTGGAACATCTTGATGCGGTCCTTGTAGATGTCGATGTTGTCGAGATAATCGAGGCACTGCAGGACGTAGTGCGAGGGATCGTAGAGCATGTTGGCGCGCGGATGGTTCTTCACCCGCTCCAGGAACATCTCGAAGGTGATGCCGTCATGCAGGTCTTCGCCCGGGTGGATCTCGTAGCAGACGTCAATACCGTTCTCGTCCGCATGGTTGAGGATCGGCGTCCAGCGGCGGGCGAGTTCGTCGAAGGCAGTCTCGACCAGACCGGCAGGACGCTGCGGCCAGGGATAGATGAAGGGCCAGGCAAGCGCGCCGGAAAAGGTCGCATGCGCCTTGAGACCGAGGTTTTTGGATGCCGTCAGCGCCATCTTGACCTGCTCGAYCGCCCATTCCTGACGCGCCTTCGGATTGCCCCGCACCTCCGGTGCAGCAAACCCGTCGAAGGCTTCGTCATAGGCCGGGTGAACGGCGACAAGCTGTCCTTGCAGATGAGTGGAGAGTTCAGTGATCTCGATGCCGTTTTCACGCGCCTTSCCGGCGAAYTCGTCGCAATAATCCTTGGACGTGGCAGCCTTCTTCAGATCGATCAGCTGGCTGGCCCAGGTCGGCACCTGGACGCCCTTGTAACCGATGTCGGCCGCCCATTTGGTGATCGCATCCCACGAGTTGAAAGGAGCAGTATCGCCCGCGAACTGGCCAAGGAAAAGGCCGGGGCCC
>NZ_JBFTQY010000158.1:0-2301 GCF_056399245.1 Rhizobium sp. 01N447_2 | reverse complement strand
AGGGTGAAATCATCGGTGTGGCAGATGCCCGTCGCCTTGACCTCGACCAGCACTTCGCCGGCCCGCGGCCCCTCCAGCTGCACGGTCATCACTTCCAGCGGTTTTCCTGCCTGAACGGCAACGGCGGCGCGAACGTCCATCTTGATATCCTTCCTCTTAAATTGAATTCTGATGCTACATATTCGAAGGGACCGGCTTCTCACCGATCTGCTTTGCTGCGTCACAGCCGAGATTTTATGCTCTCGCCGTCGCGCTTTTCGTTCATCTCATGCTCATCGTCGCCAAAGATCCATCAGGTCTCCGGCTCAACCTGGCACCAGACCGCAAGCAGCGGCCGCGCCGTGCATCTTATCGCGAAGGATTGGCCGGCATCGTTCGCAAAGACCGTCCCGATAGCGGCAGAGAACCACTCGGAATCGCCAAGGCGGATTTCGCCCGGCGAAAGCAGAATGAAGGCGCGGGGCTGGGTCTGAACATGATCGGGGAACCGGGTGTAGCGATCCATGTAGATCACGCCGACCCTCAGATCGGCGCGCTCCTCCATGCCGCTGGGGCCGACCACGACCGCATGGGAATGCGTATCGCCGAAATTCAGGCTTGCAAACGGACCGGAGCGGCCGCGTCTCCACAGCAGCTTGTCGGCGAGACTACGGAACTGGCTGGCGATCGCCTCGTATTTCCGTCCCGACTTCGCAAGATGGTTGATGGCGTCATCAAGCCCTTCCGGCGCGCCGGGAAGAGACCCGCCCTCCGGGCGCACCTTGCCGGTCTTGAGCAGTCTCTGGAGAACCTTGCCCGCGACGAAGCTGGCAACGGCAGGAGCCTCCGCCGACAACATCAGTCCGCCGACATCGTTGAGGAATTCCTGCAACGGTCGCGAACGTCTTTCCCTCCCGATGTCGTGCAGCCGTATGTATGCCGGCTTCTCGTCATCGTTCAGAAGAAGGTCGGCACCAGGTTTGATTGGACGTCCCACGACGCGCGCCACGTTCGGTCTCCCTCGCTAGAGCGCCTTTTGCAATTCCGGCAGGGCGTCGAAGAGATCGGCGACCAATCCGTAGTCGGCGACCTGGAAGATCGGTGCCTCTTCGTCCTTGTTGATGGCGACGATCACCTTCGAATCCTTCATGCCGGCCAGATGCTGGATGGCGCCTGATATGCCGCAGGCGATATAGAGCTGCGGCGCCACCACCTTGCCGGTCTGGCCGACCTGCCAGTCGTTCGGGGCATAACCAGCATCGACGGCARCTCTGGATGCGCCGACGGCAGCCCCCAGTTTGTCGGCGAGCGGCAGGATGACCTCCCTGAACTTCTCCGCCGAACCCAGCGCGCGGCCACCGGAGATGATGATCTTCGCCGAGGTCAGTTCCGGCCGGTCGGAGTTGGAGAGCGCGTCTCCGATGAAGGTGGAAAGACCCGGGTCGGAAACCGCAGGGATCGCCTCGACGGCAGCCGAGCCGCCTTCGGGCGCAGCAGCAAAGGAGGCGGTGCGCACGGTGATGACCTTCTTGGCGTCCGTTGCCTGCACCGTCTGGATGGCATTGCCGGCATAGATCGGCCGCTTGAAGGTGTCGGCAGAGATCACCTCGATGATTTCGGATACCTGGGCGACATCGAGCAGGGCGGCGACGCGCGGCAGAACGTTCTTGCCGACGGAGGTCGCGGCGGCAATGATTGTGTCATAGGCGCCAGCCAGCGAAACGATTAGGTCGCCGAGCGGTTCGGCAAGGTTGTTGGCGAGTTCGTCGCTTTCGGCGAGCAGCACCTTGGAGACGCCGGCGAGCTTGGCGGCGGCATCTGCTGCAGGCTTGGCAGCCTTGCCGGCGACGAGAATATGAATATCGCCGCCGATCTTGGTGGCGGCCGTCAGCGCTTTGGCGGTCTGATCGGACAGGCTGGCATTGTCGTGGTCAGCCAGAAGAAGAATGGCCATGATGATATCTCCCTAGTTCTGGCTTAAAGCACGCCGGCTTCGTTCTTGAGCTTGTCGATGAGTTCGGCGACCGACTTGACCTTGACGCCGGCCTTGCGGCCGGACGGCTCTTCCGTCTTCAACACCTTGAGGCGCGGCGTGGTGGAGATGCCGAAGTCTGTCGGGCTCTTCTTGTCGAGCGGCTTCTTCTTCGCCTTCATGATATTAGGCAGCGAGGCATAACGCGGTTCGTTCAAGCGCAGATCGGTGGTCACAACAGCCGGAAGCTTGATCTCGATCGTCTGCAGGCCGCCATCGACTTCACGGGTCACCTGAGCCTTGCCATCGCCGATCTCGATCTTCGAGGCGAAGGTCGCTTGGGGCATGCC
>NZ_JBFTQY010000157.1:0-2696 GCF_056399245.1 Rhizobium sp. 01N447_2 | reverse complement strand
CCTTCAGACCATTGTTCATGTTGCCGGCTTTGGCATGGCTGTTGTCGGGCCGTGTGACGTGGATTGCTCCCTTCTCCTCGCAGTACGCCTTGAGCCAATTACGACGCTGATCGTCGAGCACGTAGACTTTCAGCTTGTCTTGCGGATAATCGAGCGCAAGCGCCCCTATGATCGTCCGTTCCAGGACGTCGAGCGGCTCGTTGTAGGTAGGAATGAACACATCCACCGTGGGCAATTCATCCTCGTCACCTCTAAAGAAGTCTGGCGCGAGCCTGTCCGCTTCTGCGCTCCGGTCCACGTATCGACTCATCAAAATCAGGAAGAGCACGACTTCGAAGAACGCGAGAATTTCTATGATGAACAGAAACCAGACCCAGTAGAAATTGAGGCCATTGTTGGGATAAGGAAGTACCGTCTCGAATAACCGCCAGAGTATATAGCGCAATGCAATGGCGCCAACGACCACGCATGTGATTGCGCGCGTCCAGCTATGGTTACGCGACCAGTTGAAAGGCCCAAGCAAAAAGAACGCCAAAACCGAAAATGTCGGAGCCAGTGCTATGAGATACTGAACCACAGACTCTCTACCCAGTTCCATATGCGGATGTTAGATTTGGGGAGGCGCACCTGAACAGAACGCCCCACCTGACAAAAGTTCGCATAATCCGTATTGAGAGCGGAGGGAGCCAGGCCCACGCGTATTCGATCGTTGCGTTTGGTTGTTTCGGGCTGATTGGCTGCCAGCGTGTCCTTCTCGGCGACCGCGGAGCTGCCTCTCACCGATAGGACAACGCCTTTGAAGGCCTCGCCTCCGCCCAATAAGCGCACCTCTGCAGTAAGGCCGGGATAAATCTCTTGGTAATCGACCTCCGGAACAAGGATATCGACGAAAAGATCGCTGCAATCGAGGATGCGCATCAGCTCGGTATTGAGGATGACGTTCGAGCCGTTGACGATGTTGCTACTCCACACGACTCCGTCGAAAGGCGATGGATCTGATGCCGAAGTGAGACTGCGGACGCGGTTTACCTCCTCAATCAGCTGCATTTGCACCTGTGCACCCCGTGTTTCGTTTTCGGCAATGCGCGTGTTGAGATCGCTGATACGAACGATGACCTCATCCTGTCGCTGGCGAGAATAGGGCACGTCGTTCTGGCCGTCACCGAAAACGAAAACACCCTTGCGAACGGCTTCTAGCTTTTGTTCGAGCTGGGCTACGGTCAAACCACTGATTTCGAGTTCGCCCCCCGCCGCTTCCCAGGCGGCTCGGGCGGTCTCGACCATCTTGGTGGACAGGATACCCTTCGCCTCAAGCGCTAGCCGCCGGTCAAAGTCGACTTGCGCGACATTGTCCTGCGCCTTGGAAACCTCGACCCGTTTGTTTAGAATTTCAACTTGTCGCTCCAAGTCGGCAACGGTTGTGCGCGTAAAGACTTCCATGCGTGCACCCAATTGATCACGAAGCCGTACAAGCTCATCGCGTTCCCGCTTTAGCGCCGCAACATGTTCGACAGCAGTCATGTGGTCGGCCTGCAGCGAAGTCAGTATTGCGCGGTTCACGCGGGCGTTGTGTATCAAGGCGAGCGGCGCTCCTGCCAACACGCGCGCACCAACTTTTGGGGGTGTTTCTGCGACTTCGCCGTCGATAGGAGCGTTCACGATCGCAAATCGCGCATTGACTGTACCGTCGAGACTTGTAAAGCCAGTCAGGCCGGGCAGCAAAAGAACGATCGCAAGCGCGAACAGCAATATGCCGACCAGAATACGGGTAATGCGGTGGTTCCAGATCATTAGCAATTCCAAAATCATCAACCGCAAGGCACTCGTGTGAGGCTTGTGCAAATGCAACTATATCTTGTAGTGATGTAGGCGCACCATGGCCATAGACAAGGGGACGAGCTGGCTGCGCTCGATACGTTCGGTAAAATGTCGCAATAAGGCTAACCTGGGATTAGCTATGTACTACTGCAGCGGAGGCTCGTTTTGTATGATGATGGACCGTGCCGGCGCCCCTGAGGAGGCGTTAACCTCGCCCCGTTACCAAACGCACAAAGTCCGCACGAGGCGGGCTTTTCCTTAGACCATCCCGCTGGAACCTTGGCCGGCAGCTCAGCGAGAGGCGTCGCCCGCGCCTGCATTGAGGGTTGTTCCGGATGCCATGCACCAAACGCACGAAAGCTCTCCTTGATGGAGGGCTTTTCGTATTGATCGTGTCTATGAGGAAATTTGGTTTCTAGGGCAGGATTTGCCCCGTTCGGGTCTTAAAACAGTCCACTGGACTGTTTTATCGGGCGGGGCCTGATCGACCTCTCACCCTTCAGGTTATGGTGAGCTCTGCGAACGAGGAGCTACCATCGCCAGCGAAGATGAAGTCTTCGCGCCAGCGATAATCGCTCCGGTCTCAATGTATGAAGTTTTTGGTTTCGGTTTCAGGCTTTGTAGTTTTCTGTCCCGCTGCGTCGGCTATGCCTTGTTGCAGGCCCCTGAAGAGGCATTAAACCCTCGACCCGTTACCAAACAAAAAGCCGCCCTGAAGGCGGCTATTTGTTTGGTTGCGGGGGCAGGATTTGAACCTGCGGCCTTCAGGTTATGAGCCTGACGAGCTACCGGGCTGCTCCACCCCGCGTTATTATTTTACAGCAGAAAGGGCCGCTTGCGCGACCCTTTTTGTTCGGCATGGGCCGTAGAGTTAGTGA
>NZ_JBFTQY010000156.1:0-3046 GCF_056399245.1 Rhizobium sp. 01N447_2 | reverse complement strand
CACCTCGATCAGCCCTATCGTTCCGGCCGGACCGGGGATTGGGTGAAAGTCAAATGCGTCCACAGCGAGGCGTTCTTCATCGTCGGCTATGAGAGATCGTCGGCATCCCCTGCCGGCTTCGGCTCGTTGGTGCTCGCCGCCTACCGCGATACCGATCTCGTCCACGTCGGAAGCGTCGGCACGGGCTTCAGGCAAGCCGAGATCATCAGGCTGCGGAAGATGCTGGACACGCTGCGATGGAAGCGAAAGCAGCCGCCCATTCCTTATTCCGGAAGTGCCGATGTTGTCTGGGTCGAGCCGACCTTGATCGCCGACATCGAGTTTCGCGCCTGGACGATAGACGGTAAACTCCGCCATTCGTCCTACAAAGGCTTGCGAGAACGCCAGGATAATGCCGACGTCTTCCGGCTCGACTAGCGAAACCAGCGCCATACGCTAGATTGATCACCATTCGAGCTCGGCGGAGTGGATATCTAGCATGTGCAACCTTTATCGCATGGAAGACAGGGACTGGGTCGCGAAGTGGGCCCAGGACGCTGAAAGCCTGATCAACCTGATGCCGGCTTATCAGATGAACCCCGATCAGATGGGGCCGATCGTCCGCAACACCACCGATGGAAAGAAGCAACTGGTCCATGCGCGCTGGGGACTGCCCTCGCCGCGCTTCGCCCTTGAGAAGGCAGCCAAAGCCAAGGYCGAGAAACTTGCGGCGAAAGGCAAGCCGTTCGATCTAGAAGAACTGATCCGCATGGAGGCCGACCGCGGCACGACCAACGTGCGTAAGCTCAGTTTTCCGCACTGGAAGCGATGGTTTGGCGTCGAAAACAGATGCCTCGTCCCGGTCACCAGTTTCGCGGAACCGGATCCGGCTAGCCAGGTGGTCGGCGGAAACGTTCCGAATGCCTGGTTCGCCCGCGACGAGGAGAAGTCGCTGATGTTCTTTGCCGGTCTCCATGTGCCGCAATGGCAGAGCGTCCGAAAGGTCAGGGACGGCCTGACCACCGACGACCTCTATGGCTTCTTGACCACGGATCCCAATGACCTGGTAAAGCCGATCCATGAGAAGGCCATGCCGGTCCTGTTGCTGACCAAGGAAGAGACCGACGTCTGGATGCGGGCACCATGGGAGGAGGCCAAGGAACTGGCCCGTCCATTACCAAATGATGCGCTGATCATCTCGTCCCGCGAACCATACGGCTCCACGATTGTCTCGAAATCCGGAGAACCGGTGGAACAGGGCAGTCTGCTTTGACGCATCGGGATTTGAGTGGGAGAAAATTCGGGCAGCGTCTCCCAGCCGGATGAGCACCGGACTGGTTCTCGTCGAAAGCAAATCCGGCCACCAGGTCGGACCCGGATATCTCACGGCACTTCGTCAAATGCCATAGCGCCGATCGAGTTCCTCGAGGGCAGACTGCACGTCATCGATCGAGACTGGCTCCGGTGTACCGGGTAGTTGACGGAGCGCCGGTTTCGAATCGATGGCCTATAGGTCGGACGCCCATGCCGCGAGGATCGTGCGCCTATCATCGACGGAAAGCACCGGCGCTCTCACCACGTCGATTGGCCGTCGAAGCTGCATGCCTTGAAGCAGAACCGTTGGTCCCATCGCCATCGCATTGTCGGCGGCCTGCTGCAATGTCTCGTGCATCATCCGTCTCCTCATCGCACATGCGGGTCCCGGTCGCGCCGCCGCCAAGACGCGGCGATCGCGTCGGTTTCGGGCGCCAGCAGATCGTGTTTTTCGGCAAAGGCGGCAAACAGGCCGCGCGCGGTTTCCGCTTCGATCTCACCACGCAGCGCGGCACCGCATGCCTTGAGCGCCACCGAGTGCGCGGTATCCCGGTTTGACGCCGGCCACTCGACGAGATGTCGATAGGCATCCATCACGCTGCGAACCTCGGCCGGAAAGCCCAGGCCGACAAGAATGGAAACGGGCTGTCTGAACATATCGGGTTTCATTGCTCTCTCCTTCCCAACCCGGAATGTTGATGGGCGCCGTCGCCACGGCGCCCATGTTGAGCGGACATTGTCTATTAAGCCGCCTTCTGCGCTTCGATCTGCACCGGAGGAGTCGAATGCTGCAAGGCAGGCTCGCTCTGGATCGAGATCTTGCGCGGTTTAAGGGCCTCTGGGATCTCGCGCACGAGATCGATCGACAGCAGACCATTGCTGAGATTGGCTCCGTTCACCCTGACATGGTCGGCAAGCTCGAACCGGTGTTCGAACGGTCGGCCGGCAATGCCGCGATGCAGGTACCCGTCAGTGGCCGCCTCCTGCTTCTTGCCGGTGACAGTCAGCAGATTGGACTGGAAGGTGATGTCGAGATCGTTTTGGGTGAAGCCCGCCACCGCGATCGAAATCCGATAGCTGTCATCCCCGCTCTTGATGATGTCATAGGGCGGCCAGTCGCTGATCGAGCGGGCGCGCTGGGCGTTTTCGAGAAGATGAAAGACCCGGTCGAACCCGACGCTCGAACGGTAGAGCGGTGCATAGTCGTAAGATGTTGCCATAGCCATATCCTCCTTGAAGCAACATGGTACCGAAGCGCCGAAAGACGGCGCCTCCAGCAAGGCCAGCCCTTCCTTAGCGGCTGGCGGCATCGATTTGGTTTTGAGGAACTTTGGATTCAAGAGCCTCTGCAGAAAAAAATAACGGTCTTGTCGCGCGGCCTCCGAGGTCACCAAGCTGACAGCCAGCCTCGTGGCTGCCAACGGACGCCGCCGCCACGATCCCAGTCTCTCTTCGTTTGGTTAGTGTACMGATCGGCTGATAACGCGATGCGGATAAGCCGCCTTGAATTGCGATATCATCGCACAGGCCCGCTGCAGTACCTGCTCGGCGGCTTCGGGGTTGTCACGGGCAAGTTCGTCAGCATTGACGCGGATTGCCTGTGCCATATTCGCAGACATCACAGCGAAGCGCCCTTCGCCGTAGACCAGTGCCTCTTGTGAGGCCGTCTCGAGCCACCGGGCGAAATCCGTGATGATCTCTTCCCGTTCCGGTATGCTGGCGCTTCGGATGATATTGATGCTCTCTTCCATGT
>NZ_JBFTQY010000155.1:0-3189 GCF_056399245.1 Rhizobium sp. 01N447_2 | reverse complement strand
CTATTGACTCCAGGCTCTACAGCTCATTTCTCGAGCATCTCGGCAGGGCGATCTACGGGGGCATCTATGAGCCCGGGCACCCGACGGCCGATGAGGACGGATTCCGCCAGGATGTCCTTGATCTGGTCCGTGAGCTCGACACGCCATATTGCCGCTATCCCGGCGGCAATTTCGTCTCGGCCTATAATTGGGAAGACGGCGTCGGCCCCCGTGCGGAGCGCCCGGTTCGCCTCGACCTTGCCTGGCGCACCCGCGAAGCCAACCAGATCGGCGTCAATGAATTCGTCGACTGGTGCAAGAAGGCCAACACCAAGCCGATGCTTGCCGTCAATCTCGGATCACGCGGCCTGGATGCGGCCCGCAATTTCCTGGAATACTGCAATCATCCGGGCGGCACCTACTGGTCGGATCTGCGCCGCAAGCACGGCTGGTCCAATCCGCACGACGTCAAATTGTGGTGCCTCGGCAACGAGATGGATGGTCCCTGGCAGGTCGGCCACAAGTCGGCCTATGAATATGGCCGGCTGGCGGATGAGACGGCGAAGGCCATGCGCGGCTTCGACAAGTCGCTCGAACTCGTGGTCTGCGGCTCATCCAATTCCGACATGAAGACCTATCCCGAGTGGGAAGCCCAGGTTCTCGAGCAGTGCTATGACAGCGCCGACCATATCTCGCTGCATATGTATTTTGCCAACCGCGAGAAAAATACGCTCAACTATCTCGCCCGCGCAACGAAGCTCGACCGCTACATCACCACGATCGGCGGCGTGATCGACTACATCAAGGCGAAAAAGCGCTCGAAGAAGACGATCGGCATTTCCTTCGACGAATGGAATGTCTGGTATCATTCCAACCAGCAGGACAAGGAGATCCTGGCGCGCGACGAGTGGCCGGATGCGCCGCATCTCTTGGAAGATATCTACAATTTCGAGGACGTGCTGCAGGTCGGCGGCATCTTGAACACCTTCATCCGTCGCTCCGACCGCGTGCGCATCGCCTGCATCGCGCAGCTCGTCAACGTCATCGCCCCGATCATGACCGAGGACGGCGGTGCGGCCTGGCGCCAGACTATTTATTACCCGTTCTATTACGCCTCCAGATATGGTCGCGGCTCGGCATTACAGCTGGTCGTCGATGGCCCGACCTATGACAGCGACGAAGAGAACGACGTCCCCTATCTCGACGTATCGGCGGTCCATTCCGAGGACGGCAAGACGCTGACCTTCTTTGCCGTCAACCGCCATCCGAGCACGGCGCTCGATCTCGATGTGCGGCTTGAAGGGTTCGGAAATGCCCGGGTGGTCGAGCAGGTGGAGATGACCCATGGCGATCTGGAAGCCGTCAATACGGCTGCGCGGCCGAAGACGGTCGTTCCGGTCAATGCCGAGAGTGCAAAGATCGAGGATGGACGGCTGAGGGCGGCGTTGAAACCGYTCTCCTACAACGTCATCCGGCTGTCAGTGTGACAGCTACCGCCGGGTAGCCCATTGGGCGCCCCGGCTGAAGATATTCGGCTCGCTGCGAGGAGGCAGGGAGCCGGAGAGATGGTTCACCGAAGCTCTGGACCTGACTGTTCAAGTCCTGAGGCCTCTGCGAACCGACAACCGCGACGTGCCCATGCGTGCCCTTGCGGCCGCCGCATCGTCGCTTTCTAGGGAGGAGTTCATGCAACAGTGGAAGAGGCTCGCATTTGGCGTCGCGCTGGCCGCACTCGGCCTGACTGCGGCGGYCAAGGCCGATGACTACACCTCCTTGCCGCGCAAGGAGACGCTCATCGTCGAAAATCCGGAAGGGACGATCAAAAATCCCGGCTGGTTCAACATCTGGGTCAATGGCGGGGGCGGCGTATCGACCGGCCTGCAGCAACTGACCATGGATACGCTCTGGTATATCGACCCCGAACAAGGACTTGGCGGCGCGACCTGGGACAATTCGCTGGCTGCCGACAAGCCGCAATATAATGCCGACTTCACCGAGATGACCGTGAAACTGCGCAAGGGGCTCTTCTGGAGCGACGGCGTGGAGTTCACGGCAGACGACGTGGTCTACACCGTCAAGACGCAGATGGATCACCCCGGCATGGTCTGGAGTGCTGCCTTCTCGGTGCAGGTGGCAAGCGTCGAGGCGACCGACCCCTC
This sequence comes from Rhizobium sp. 01N447_2, assembly GCF_056399245.1. Lineage (NCBI taxonomy): Bacteria > Pseudomonadati > Pseudomonadota > Alphaproteobacteria > Hyphomicrobiales > Rhizobiaceae > Rhizobium > Rhizobium sp. 01N447_2. Next base: position 1,051 of record NZ_JBFTQY010000155.1, on the reverse strand, counting down.
GACTGTCGTGTTCAAGCTGAAGAAGCCCAATTCGCGCTTCCACGCCATCTTCACGGTTCGCTGGAACGGCGCCTGGATCATGCCCAAGCATGTCTTCGAGAAAGTCGAAGATCCGCTACGTTATGATTTCGCCAATCCCGTCTCGCTCGGCGCCTACAAGCTCAAGGCGTTTGACCCCCAGGGCAAATGGTATACCTGGGAGAAGCGTGACGACTGGCAGCGGACATCGCTTGCCCGCTTCGGCGAGCCGGCCCCGAAATACGTGACCTATACCGATCCCGGCCCGCCGGATAAACGCACCATCGCCCAGCTCGAGCACAATCTCGATATCATCCACGATAATACGCCGGAGGGCATGTTCACCCTCAAGGAGAAATCCAAGTCGATCGAAACCTGGTTCCCGGGCTTCCCCTTCGCCCATCCGGACCCGACGCTTCCGGCCGTGATCTTCAACACCCAGAATCCGCCCTTCGACAACGCCGATGTACGCTGGGCGCTTGCCCTGCTGATCGACATCAAGGCGGTTGATATGGCGAGCTATCGCGGGGCAGCGACGCTTTCGGCCCTCGGCGTGCCGCCGACGGCGGCCACGATGAAGGACTATCAGGCGCCGATGCAGGATTGGCTGAAGAATTTCGAGATCGATACCGGCAAGAGCAAGATCAAGCCCTATGACCCGACGGTCGGGCAACAGATCGCCGATATCCTGCGCAAGCAGCCGAAGTTCAAGGACCAGATCCCGACMGACCCGGAGGCAATCAGCGGTGCCTTCGGCTATGGCTGGTGGAAACCGGATCCGAAGGCTGCCGGCGAACTGCTGGAGAAGGCAGGCTTCAAGAAATCCGGTGGCAAATGGCTGACCCCTGATGGACAGCCCTTCAAGATCCGGATGACGGTGGAAGGCGACACACGCTCGGTCTTCACCCGCGCCGGGACGCTGATTGCACAGCAATGGGCCGCATTCGGCATCGACGCCAAAGCCGTGCCGGCCGCGAAACTTTGGCAGACGGCGCTCCAGCCCGGCGATTTCCAGGTGGCGATTGCCTGGAGC
>NZ_JBFTQY010000154.1:0-3847 GCF_056399245.1 Rhizobium sp. 01N447_2 | reverse complement strand
GTGCTGCACCAGAGCAGCGAGCTTAGCGAGGGGGGCAACGCCATGGGGGGGGGGCCGCCCACTCCGGGGGCGATCTTCGGCGGGCGGGGGTAGGGTGCTCAAATAGGGTCCCCAGAAACCACGCATTCCGGCACGCGGCTGTTAACAGGCCGAAGTCAAAGCTGGCGCTGCTTACTGATGGAGCGCAACATGCCGTTTCACTTGGCAGTCTCTGCCGCCGCTAGCTAGTTGGCCGCTCCGCAAACGAAACACCAGTTGAAATTTCCCTGTGGGCATTTGCAGCACCCGTCTGGCCGTCACTTTCGCACCGATACCGCTTGTCCTACAGTTCACCAATGATCGATGAATTGACGGGAATTGCGGACGATATGGCGGGCTTGCTCCCATTGTTCGTCAATGGGGGGAACATATCCGGCCTTATTCTTCCGACAAACCACTCGGCTACATTTAAGGCTCTCGCGATTGAGGCAAAGTCGATTATCGATCAAGAGCTCGGTTACGCCAACGAGTACTCTTTGAACCTTCTGCATGCCGTTAACTCCGGTGCGGGAGGTTTTATCGGTGGGCCGTCTTATGCCGCTATTGAAGAAGCCTCTCAGATCGTGGGTGCTGCGGTGCGTGCAATCGAGCGAAAGCGGCGAATACCTGCACAGTCGGCACTTTCTGCCAAATCCTATGTTGATCCCACCCGCGTTCTGGCGCTTCAAGCTGTCGGCAACGGCCCGTGGGACTTCGCACGCCTCATTGAGCTTTGCCGTGAAATCAATATTGCGTCGGCGAACCGATGCCATCTATCAACCGCTATGCTTCTCCGTACGATCATAAACCATGTACCGCCAGTTTTCGGTTTTGCTACCTTTGCCGAAGTGGCCAACCAATATGGCGGCGCGAAGTCGCAGAAATCGTTCAAGGCTTCAATGCAGCGGCTTGAGACCTCACTTCGCAACATTGCCGATATGCACCTCCATTCCCCAATAAGACCCCGAGAAGACGTGCCTACAGCAGTCCAAGTCGACTTCGCGGCAGACCTAGATGTCCTTCTCGGCGAGATTGTTCGTCTGAGCCGTGGGGATAAATAACAAGATAAAAGACGTCGTTGCAGGCAGGGCGGGGTATTCTTTTTTGCGGGAAGCAAGCTCCGTGTAAGATCGTGATGACGGTTGACCACGATGGCCTCACCATTGGATCTGAGCGCTTAGGAGCCGGTAGAGCGGCGGCCCGCCCCCGGGGGCGGCTTTCCGGCGGGCGGCGGGGGTGGCAAAAGGGTCCCCCGACCCGAACCTGCCGCCGATGAACTACGGCAAGATCGAGGCCGAGTTCGAGAAGCGCAAGGTAGGGCAGCAATGATCCGGCTCGTCATTCTCCTTGCCGTCGGCGCTTATGTCTTGCTGGTGAAGTGCAGAAGCAGCCCGTAGGCTCTTGCGCTCGGGCATTTGGACGATCTGGAAAAGCGCGTTGCGGAACTAGAGGCGCGCGTTCTCAAATTGGAGTTCGCAGAGTGAGCGATGCTTTCGACCCCGCCGCCGCGTTCATTGCACAGCAAGACGCATATATTGAGATAATGAAGCCACTGTTCCTTCCAGATGATCCGTTTTCAGACGATATCATCAAGTATTTTGCATCTCTGTTACGAGTGCTCGGGGTGGAAGACGGCGGTTGGGACCCCTACGCGGAAAGCCGAAACATCCTGCATGACCTCAACGCCCTTATGCAGGTGGAATTGCCGGAAGAGCGTTTTCCCGACATCGGAAACACGCAATGGCGATTGGGACTAACGCTCTACAGCCATGTGGTTGAAATGGATGCGCCGTATGAGGTTTTGACGAACCTTCTCCGGTTCCGCTTAGGGAAAGGTTACAGCCCAAATCCGTTTTATGATTTCCTGGATAAAGACGAACAGAAGCGCTTCAAAAAAAACGGCATCGCCCGATGGAAGAAGGTGGAAATAATCAAAACTCTGTCGAAGGAAGCGAAACTAAACGTCGGGAACATGTTTGATGAGTTCTATCGCGCCGATTTGCGAAACGCGGTGCAACACTCCGATTACATTCTAGCAGAAGACGCTTTTCGCAGCCGAAACAGCCTGAGTGGCGATAAGGGCTTCAAAATTTCCTATGAAGAACTGGATCAGCTTATAACAAAAGCGAAGGCTTATATCGGCGCCGTATTCTATCTTGATGCTGCCGCCCGGAGCGTATGGGGGCAGCATAAGGGAAGAGCGATACCCTACGATCCTAACTATAAAGGATTGATGGAGGTGCTTGTCGATGACAAGGATATGATGTGCGGTTTCTCCGTCCACTGGCCCAACAATTCAGCGTCGATCTATCGCCGAACACCGGATGGCATTGAAATGAAGAACTGCTGGGTTGATTTGCAGCACGCCACCGTTGCGTTACACGTCGATCGGTTCGCCCAAAAGGAAAGTACTTTCAGCCCTTTGGTCGAGGTGGGCGCGAACCCTGTGTACACGCCACTGGATGGAACGAACATTCGGCCCGCGTGGTCAGAATAGCATTGCCGGAATAGTGTGCGAACGCTCCCGATCCCCTTGGCTAATGCGATAGATTTTTACCCAAGGCACAACTTGGCATCAGCCCTTCACAGTATCGTAAGATGAGTTCCGCCACGGGTATTTTTTGAACTCGTTTCGGATGGTTTTTCCCGGCATGACCGGTTCTCGGTCATCTGCATACTTCGATAGATCAGCTGTTAGGTCGGGAAGGATACGGCGCGTATTGCGTCTGGCCTTTCTTTTGCGAACCGGCTTGGCCTCGACAATGTCTGAATAGCTTTGGCCAAGCTTCACTACCGTTCGCTTCGCTGTCCTTATTTTTCGTATCTCTAGTTCAAATTCCGGCGCTTTTTTGCGCTTCTTTCTCGATTTCGCCATGTGCACGCCCCGTGCAATTTACTGCAACGGCATGCTACGCGGGGCGGTATAGTTTGCAACTGCTATTTGCGTTAGCGCTTCCCGTACAGCAAGCCGCCCGGGCGCATCTGTTCGCTGTCCACTCCGTCATCTGCTGATCGATCGCCGCTGCGACCTGCTGCCATGCCACGGTTATGCTGTTCGTCATTCGCGGATCACCGCTAGAGCCCGTGGATTGCCCATTGACAATGATGTCCCCCATGACGAAAGCATTGCCGCCCGATGCTGCACGTGAACTCTTGCCAACGATCCCGCCAGCCGTCATCGCCGGGGCACGGTCTGCATTGATCGCCTCAAGAATTGCGCGGTTCCGCAGCGTGGCGGCGGCGTTCATAACGAACTCGCCATCGGAGAGCATGGCCGGAATGCTGTGGCTCTTCGAAGTGCCGGGGCCTCGTACAGAGCGCCGTGCGCGGATAAAAGCGTCGCTCTCGTTCTTCGATATGATGAGGACCGGCGAATTGTCCGACTGCTACCACACGGGTCCATGTCGTGTCTGCGTATTTTGATGAAGCGGTTATCGGCCGCCATCACTCCTGCTGCGTCGTCGACTACCCGGTTGATGTCTCCCGTTATTAATCATTGCCTCATGGCCCCGGTGCCGATCACGGTTATCCACAGCGCAAGATGCACTTGGGGCGGGACCGGCGATTTCAATTGCCCCCGGTCTGCCCCCCGAGTGGAAATAATTATTCAAATAACTTTTAAAAGAATTATGCTTGGATATCGGATTGATTTCATTGCGAAAAATGGCACGCCCTAGGGGAGTTGAACCCCTCTTTACAGAATGAGAATCTGTCGTCCTAACCGATAGACGAAGGGCGCAGGCAGCCTCGTTAAAATAGGAGCGCGCGCTGGCTTCTGCAAGCGGAAGTAATGGCTTCTTTATGGAGAGAAAGTGGTACGCCCTAGGGG
>NZ_JBFTQY010000153.1:0-6850 GCF_056399245.1 Rhizobium sp. 01N447_2 | reverse complement strand
ATATGGGCCTTGTTGGGAATGTCCAGTTCAACAGTGAGGACTTTTCGTCCCGTGCCCTCGAGTTCGGCAACCAGACCCGCCGACGCCGCAACATTGCGGACCCCCAAAACAATATCGGAGCCTGCTCTGGCACAGGCAAGTGCGCAAGCTCGACCGATGCCACGGCTCGCTCCCGTCACCAAAGTCACCTTGCCCTCAAGGCTGAAGTCCGGCGCATTCTTCTGCATCATGATACCTCCCTCGATGAAGCTCATTTATGGCAGCGTCGGCGTGCGGATGCCAGATGTTCTGCCCAAGCTGAGGAGCGTCCCCTTGATCAATGGCCGATCCCCAACGTGGGACGCTCTTACCGGAGCAGCCCATCGCGGCGAAACTCTTCCCACCCGGAGAGGTCGACGGAGGCATCGTTGGGGCCTGACGATGATGCAATCTTGCTGCCGCCACTCTTCAGCGACCGCGTTAGCTTCGCCTTGTAGGCGGCCCGTCGCCGATTCTCCGCAGCCGCTGCAGCATCCTCTTCACGCCAGTCTTCGACAACGCCCCGATCGAGCAGGTGTTCGACCATGCGCGGGTCGAAGACGTGGAAGGTAATCTTTCGCGCGCGACCGCGCAGTTTCACTGTGCGCGTCCCTGCACTTGGCAGGCGGCCGTCCTTGAGCCAGCGATGACGCTCGGTCGTCGTGATCGAAAGTATGTCCTGGATTTCGCGCGGGATCACCGGGAGGGTTTGGATGTTCTCCAGCGCCTCGGCGACAACGGCCGACGCGGCATGGAATTCGGCTTTCGAACCGGCCGGCATCGCCAAAGCAAGTTCACCTGCATCGATGTCGAGCGACTTCTTCGTCGCCGATGGAAGCCGCGTGCGAATTTCGAGGAGTATGCCTTTAGCGCGGACTGTCGATCCCAGCGTAGCCGCTGTTGGCAGCGCCCACGTCTTCAGCAGCTCGACATCGTTCTTTTCTTCCTTCGGCATCATTGAGTTAGATGGCAGGCGATCCTGCCTCTTCAACAGGAACGAGTCGGGACAAGCGTCGGGGGATGAAGACTGCGTGGCGCCGAACGCTTCATCCGAAGTCATGGCAATAAAAAAGGCCGGGGCGAAATCGCACCGACCTTTCAAACATCGCTCTTCACACCAGTGCCAGTACATCCGTGGTCAAAAGTAGCCGAGCAATTTCGGCAGTCGCGAACACTCCCTTGGAGCGCTCACCAGCAACGCCGATGACCGTGATATAGTGGACCACTACGTTCCTTTCAAGGCTTCGGGCGACGGATGCTCTTCGCGATTTGGTGACTTGCGATGACGGTCGGCTTGAGGAAGCGGGAGAGTTCGAGCCGGCTGTGGCCATCCGGTGCGCGCATCAAAAATACAGCTCTGGTTCAGGCATCTTCGCGATTGGGAATCCGCAACGTCCTGATCTGATCCGCGAGAACGAGGAACGCCCCGCCACCGTCTGATCGGACATCGACTCCGCGCATCTCGCCATGTCGTCGATACTAGCTCGGCCGATTGAACCAGCGGGGCTTGCGCCATCGATAATCTGGTCGATAAGCGGCGTCGTCTGGCGCGGCCGGGCAGCTAGGCGATCTTCGCTGCGGTTCATCGGCGATGCGAGCGACGGGATGCCGCCTCGCGGATCTGCCACGTCTGCCTCCATCAGAACCTCCCCCTGTAGATTGCGGCCACCGCGTCCTGCTCCGGCTTTGGGTCCTGCCAGGCTCGCGCCGCCGGCAACGGCTTTGCCGTCCTCCACTTCGTTGCGGCCCTGCGGGTGCAGGCGCCGCTTGCCGCCCGGCTTTCGGACCGCCGTAGCAGGTCGCGATGGCCGCGACCTCGAAACGGAGGTTCCAACATGAGCAGGCAGCAATCCAATCAACGATCCGATATCTATAGCCGCATCACCAACACGATCATCGCCGATCTTAAACAGGGCGTGCGGCCATGGACCAGACCCTGGACGACGGGACATGCGGCAAGTGAGGTCGGCCGGCCACTGCGCCACAACGGCCAACCCTATTCCGGCATCAACGTCCTGCTCCTCTGGTCCGAAGCCATCGCCCGCGGCTTTGCCTCATCACGCTGGATGACGTTTCGCCAGGCAATCGAACTTGGCGGTGCCGTCCGCAAGGGCGAAACCGGCACGACCATAGTCTTTGCCAGTTCGTTCAGCCGCACCGAGACGACCGAGACAGGCACCGAGATCGAACAGGATATTCCATTCCTCAAAGCCTACACGGTGTTCAACACCGATCAGATCGCCGGTCTTAACGGCCGCTTTGACGACGTCGCATCTGGTGAGGATCCGATGAGCCGCATCGGCAATGCCGGCCGCTTCTTTGCCAATACCGGCGCGCTGATCCGGCACGGAGGATCGGCTGCCTATTATGCCGCTCAGCGTGATTACATCCAGATGCCATGCCTGGATGCCTTCCGGGACGATGCGTCTTTCGTCGCGATCCTCAGCCACGAGATGACGCATTGGACCGGGGCAGCGCGACGGCTGGATCGCGATCTCAGCCGCTACGCAAAAGACCGGAGCGACCGCGCCCGCGAGGAGCTGATTGCCGAACTCGGCAGCGCGTTTCTCTGCGCCGATCTCGGCATCGTCCCCGAGCTCGAACCGCGCCCCGATCATGCAAGCTATCTCGATAGCTGGCTGAAGGTTCTCCACCACGACAAGCGCGCCATCTTCTCGGCGGCGGCACATGCGCAGCGGGCCGTCGATTACCTGCATTCCTTGCAGCCGGAGCTCGATGAGGAGGAGGCGGCGTGAGCCGTCTCTCCTTCACTCAACCGTCTCTTCCTTCGCTCAGGCATGAGAGACGCGGATGCCGATCACTGCAGCGGAAGGTAGCCTCGCGACCGCTTCCTGCGCAAAAGGGTGAGCAGGAGATCGACGGCTTTTGTCTCGCTGTCGAAGACATGGATCTTCTGCTGCCCGCGACTGCCGATGCGTCCCCAGCTGCGCACCAGCGATGTCGAGCCGAAGAGGTTCGGCTCGATCGACAGCGCATAAAAGCGAGCCATGTTCTTCGATGGATCGATGCGTTCGATGTAGAGACGATAGGGCTGAACTGTCATGTCTGCAGAATCGCAAGGAGCAGTTGCTCCCGTCCAACGACATTTGTGAATCGGTCAGGCCCGATCGATTCATCGGGGTGATGTGAACCGCCTGGCTCATCTCACTGCGATCTTCGCACTCTCGCCTTTCGGGTCAAATGCAGATGATCGAGCGATCGGCGGTCAGAAGGTTCGGGTGAATGGTGCCGACACCGTTGCCGCACCCATGACGAATGACTTTGCGTACCGAACCGGAAACGTGACGAGGGCGACGATTGCCCAGGCCGGATCGCAGGCGCCCTGCGCATCATGTTGATCAGGGCGCCTTTGACGAGACCAAACCAGATCCTCGGTCGACCTCGTGGTGAACGATAAATCCGCCTGGCGGCTGTGTTGCCAGCAAGTCGATGAACAATTGCTTGTCGGCGTCGCGGATCAGGAATTTTGGCAGTTCCCGTCTCAGCCACTCGGCAATCCCGCCTGCAAACTGCACATCGCGATCATTCTCCAACCGATGCAGCACCAAGGCGCCAATCAGCACCTTGCGGCGCGTGTCGATGGCGCGTTCCTGCTTGCTGAGCCGGATCTGCAATGTCTTGCGCTGCGCCTCCAGCTGGGCGAGCCGTTCGCCGATGGTTTTGCGTGCCACGATGATCTTCTCCCTTGTTCCCATTGAGCCATTGGCCGCGGCAATGAACGGATGATCGCAGCTGCCGGCGTGCCTCGATTGAGGTTACCGGGTGAACGGCTTACGAGGTCATCGGGAGATTGCCGCGTGCTCCCACCAGTGCCCGAAGGCGCGAAGCGACGAAGGCACAAGGGCGCACTTACGAGTTGYTGGCGCAACTCCAGTAGCGAAGGCCGGCAGAKGYGCGAAGGCAAGCGATGGCGATTTATCACTTCAGCATGAAGCCGATCGCCCGCAGCGGCGGGCGCAGTGCTGTCGCCTCGGCCGCCTATCGCGCCGCTGAGCGCCTCACCAACGAGCGCGATGGGCTGACCCATGATTTTAGCAACAGGACAGGGGTCGAGCATGCCGAGATCGTCTTGCCGGCTGGGTCTTCCGCTTATTGGGCGATGAAGCGATCGGCCTTGTGGAATGCTGCCGAGCGTGTCGAGAAGCGCAGCGATGCCCGGATTGCCCGGGAATTCGAAATTGCGCTGCCGCACGAGTTGACGCCGGATCAACGACTGGCGCTGACGCGTGCCTTTGCCGAAGATCTCGCCAACCGCTATGGCGCTGCCGTCGACTTCGCCATCCATCGGCCAGGTGGGGCAAGCGATATCCGCAACAGCCATGCGCATCTGATGATGACGACGCGTGAGGTGACGGAAACCGGCCTTGGCGACAAGACTTTGCTCGAGCGGGAAAACAGATGGCTTCTCGCCAACCACCTGCCGCCATCGCAACTGCAGCTGAAGGACCTACGCCAGGCGTGGGAGCATCTTGCCAATCGGCATCTGGCGATGGCGGGTCACGATATCCGCATCGATCATCGCTCGCACCTGGAAGCGGGCCTGACCATTGCGCCGACCGAACATGTCGGTGTCCATGCCACTCAGATCGATCGCCAGGGCGGGGTGGTCTCGCGCATCCGCATCGACCGACAATCGGCCGATCGCAATGCCGACACCATTCGCCGCCGGCCCGAAGAGATATTGCGGCTCTTGACGAACGAAAAGAGCGTCTTCAACCGCTATGACATCGCCAGGGCCCTGCATCGCTATATCAACGACGATCCGCAGACCTTCCAGAATGCTTTTGCCGCGGTCATGGCGTCGAAAGCTCTCGTCGAGTTGAGGCCCGAAAGCACGGGCCTTCGGGGTCGCGATGGCGAGGCACGCTATTCGACGGTCGAGATGGTGGCGATCGAGGGCGCGATGGCAACATCCGCTGGTGCGATGAAGACGCGTCAAAACCACGGTGTCTTCAAGCAGCATGTCGATGCGGCCATCGCCGATCAGGACAGATCGATCCAGGCGGTGAGTGCGCAAGCGGGGCAGGGGCTATCGGCTGAACAGCGCCAGGCGATCGAGCATGTCACAGGGCCAGGTCAGATCGCCGTGGTGATCGGCTTTGCCGGCGCCGGCAAGAGCACGATGCTGGCAGCTGCCCGCCAGGCCTGGGAAGCGCAGGGCTATCGCGTTCATGGCGCGGCATTGGCCGGCAAGGCCGCGGAAGGCCTGGAGCAATCGTCCGGGATAACGAGCCGCACATTGGCATCGTGGGAATACAGCTGGCAAGCCGATCGCAGTCGGCTGAATGCTCGCGATGTCTTCGTCATCGACGAGGGTGGCATGGTCGGCAGTCGTCAGCTCGCCCGCTTCGTCGACGAGGTCAGACGGGCCGGCGCCAAGCTCGTGCTGGTCGGCGATCATGAACAGCTTCAGGCGATCGGAGCGGGCGCACCGTTCCGGGCAATCGCGGAGGCCGTCGGTCATGCGCAACTGTCTGAGGTCCGCCGGCAGAAAGCGGATTGGCAGAAGCAGGCCTCGATCGACTTTGCCTCGCATCGGACTGCAGCCGGGCTCGCTTCCTACGAGGCTCATGGCAACATTCAACTGAAAGCGAACCGCGCTGAAACGCTGAAGGCGATCATTGCCGATTACGTCGCTGACCGATCGGCACATCCCGACGACACGCGCATTGCGATGGCCCATCGACGGATAGATGTGGCTGCGATCAATGCCGGCATTCGCGCTCAGTTGCAGGACAGCGGTGAGTTGGCAAAGGGCAACAACCCGTCTGGTGATAAAGGTGAGGAACTCACCTACCAGACCAACAATGGGAAGCGATCCTTTGCGCGCGGCGACCGCATCGTCTTCCTGGAGAACGATCGCGATCTCGCCGTCAAGAACGGCATGCTGGGCGAGGTGATCGCCGTCGCGCCGGACGCAATACAGGTTCGGCTTGACGGCAAGGCGCAGACGCAAGATGGGCAGCGCCAGGTGACCGTACCGGTCAATCGTTACCAAGCCTTTGATCACGGCTACGCCACGACGATCCACAAGACGCAAGGGTCCACGGTCGACCGGAGTTTTGTTCTGGCTTCGACGACGATGGACCGGCATCTGACCTATGTGGCGATGACCCGTCATCGTGAAGAGGTGCAGCTCTATGCCGGGCTCGATGCGTTCAAGACGGAGCGCGCCCTGACAGAGACACTGAGCCGCTCAGGCGTGAAGGAGACGACGCTCGACTATACCCATGACTTTGCCAATCGGCGCGGCATGGAGGATCGCCAGGGGCAGGGCGAGAGTGATGTCGCATCTCAGGGAATCAGCAAAGGGGTACAGCCCATCCCGGACACCGCAGTTCCGAAGCCAATGCAGAAACCGCAGCCGCTCACAGCCCGCACCATCGCCGATGGCGGCTCTCCGCACCAGGATCGCAGCGACGATGAACGTGGCGATGAACGCCCGGTGCTCATTGCGGCCGTGAAGACCTATGCGATGAGCGTCGAAGCGGTTGGGCGGTCAAAGGCAATCGTGGCATTCGACCGAGATTGGGAGGCGGCAAAGCAGCTTGCACCGCAGCTGTTCAACGACGCGCCAGCGGCAATGGAAGCCTTGCGCGGCCGCATCCTGAACGAGAACTGGGATCCGGTCGCGCTCGCCAACCAACTCAGCGCTTCGCCGAAGACGTTCGGTGCGCTCGCCGGCAAGACCGGCCTGTTCGGAGACAACGCCGAACGCAAACACGCGCTTTCAAGGATCGATGCGCTGGCCTCGCATGTTCGCCAATCCGCCAAGACCTGGCAGCGTCGCCTTGCGGCCGAATGCGGCTCG
>NZ_JBFTQY010000152.1:0-5498 GCF_056399245.1 Rhizobium sp. 01N447_2 | reverse complement strand
ATCTTCAACGGCACGGTCATCACCGAAATCGTCTTCGGCYATCCCGGCATCGGCAACCTGCTGATCGAAGCGGTGCATGCCGGCGACTACAGTCTGGTGCTCGGCCTCAGCGCATTGTCGATCGTCGGCGTTGCTGCCGCCGTGTTCATCATCGACATTCTGAGCCCGCTGATCGACCCGCGCATCAAGGTGGAATAGAGCATGTTTACGATCGTCCGCGACCTCGCGCGCCAGAATATGGAATTCCTCTGCGGCCTGCTGCTCTTTGCCGTCATCGTCGGATTGATAGTGGTGTCCTATTTCTCGCCTTACGGCGCGACCGACATCTATCTTCTGCCACCCGATATGCCGCCCGATGGCGAATATTGGCTGGGCACGACATCGCGCGGCCAGGACGTTTTCTGGCAATTGACGACCGCGCTTAGGAACACCCTGTTTTTCGGCATCGGCGTCGCCTTCATTTCACGCATCATCTCGCTGGTCGTCGGTCTCGTCGCCGGTTATGCCGGCGGCGCGGTCGACCGGGTGCTGATGGCCATCAACGACAGCGTCATGGTCATTCCGCAATTTCCGCTGCTGATCCTTTTTTACTTCGTGCTGAAGGACAGCATGACCTGGACGGCGCTGATCCTCATCATGGCCTCGCTCGGCTGGTCCTATGATGCACGCCTCATCCGTTCGGTGGCCATCAGCCTGAAGACGAGATCCTTCACCACCCAGAGCGTCTATTCCGGCATGAGCATGCGCAAGATCCTCGTCGAGGAGCACCTGCCCTACGTTCTGCCGATCGTCTTTGCCACCACGATGAACAACATGATCTGGTCGATCGGCATGGAGATCACCCTGTCGGTGCTCGGCTTCACAGATATCGAGACGCCGACCATGGGCATGATGATCTATTGGGCCAATGCGCATTCGGCGCTGATATCAGGCATATGGTGGTGGGTGGCCGCCCCCGTCGCCGTCATCGTCGTCCTCTTCCTGGCGCTCTTCCTGCTGTCCATGTCGATGAACGAATACAATGATCCGCGCAGCCGGCTGAACCGGATGGGAAGTTAGTATGGATCCTTTGGTCGAAATTGAGAATCTGAAAGCCTATTACCGTGCCTTCCTCTTCGGCGTCGATCGCGAGGTGCGCGCCGTCGACGATATCAGCCTGACCATCGCCCGCGGCGAGGTCTATGGCGTTGCCGGTGAATCGAGCAGCGGCAAGACGACGTTGATCAAGACCATTGCCGGCGCGATCCGGCCGCCGCTGCGGGTCGTGTCGGGGAAAGTGACATTCCATTTCGACGGCGGCACCCAGGATATCTATGCGATGAAGCCGGAAGAGCGCCTGGCGCTGCGCAACCGACGACCGCGCTCGACGTGATCGTTCAGCGCGACGTGCTGTCGATGATCCGCGAAATCCAGCGCGAGATGGGCTCGTCCTTCCTGTTCGTCACCCATGATATGGGGGTTCACGCGACCGTCTCCGACCGCATCGGCATTGTCTATGCCGGGCGTCTTGTCGAGGAGGCGCCAACCGCCAAACTCTTCAGCATGCCGCTCCACCCCTATACGCAGCACCTCGTCGGCAGCCTGCCGCGCATCGGCGATGCGACKGCCCGCCCTTCGCTGGAGGGTCGTCCGCCGAACCTCGCCATGCCGCCGGAAGGCTGCCGGTTTCACCCGCGCTGTCCGAAGCGCATGGAGATTTGCTCGCAGAAGGTTCCGCCGCTCGTCACCGTCGAGCCGCAGCGGCGCGTGGCGTGTTTTGCCGTTACGGGAGATCAGGTTTGAGCGCTCTTCTTCGCCTCTCGCATGTCACGAAAGTCTACCGGCAGGGCGGTATGCTCGGCCGGCGTCTGATTACGGCGGTCAAGGATGTCAGCTTCGAACTGGGAGAGAAGCCGGAGATTCTCTCGATCGTTGGAGAATCCGGATCGGGAAAATCGACGATCGCGGCGATGATCCTCGGTCAGACCGAACCGACGGAAGGCGAGCTTCAATTCAGCGGCAGGACCGTCGCCATCCATAGCAGATCCGAACGCAAGGCTTTCATGAAAGAGGTCCAGCCGGTTCTGCAGAACCCCTTCGAAGCCTTCAATCCGCTGAAACGTGTMGATCGTTATCTCTTCGAGACCGCCCGCAATTTTTCGTTCTCGGGAAAAAGGCCGGACCGGCAGCAGGCGGAGCGGATGGCGGATGCCRCATTGGTCCATGTTGGCCTGACCCTGGAAGAAGTGAAAGGACGGTTCCCTCACGAACTATCGGGCGGCCAGCTTCAGCGTGTCGCCATCGCCCGCGCGCTGATCCCGCAACCCCGCCTGCTGGTGGCCGATGAACCGGTCTCCATGGTCGACGCATCGCTGCGCATGGCGATCGTCAATCTCTTTGGCCGCTTGAAAAACGAGCTCGGGCTCTCGATCGTCTACATCACCCACGACCTCGCCACAGCATATTATATCAGCGACAACATCATCATCATGCGCAAAGGCGAAATCGTCGAGCGAGGCCAGGCGCGCAGTGTCCTGGACAATCCGCAGCATCCCTATTCGCGGGCGCTCAAGGATGCGGTGCTTGCCGCCGATTTCAGCCCGTAAGCGCTGCAACGAACAGGCAGCTTTCCTTTATGAGGGTTGTCAGGTTTAGCGTTGCCTTAAAGAAACTGTGCAAGGATGAGGGCTTATCATCCACGCTGGCAACCTGATGAACCTTCGAAGAAATCTCGCTCGCTCTGTAATAAGCCATACCAGCGCATTTGCTCCGGCAATATTTGCGGCCATTATTGCGGCAATCGTCGTCTGGGTGGCAACGAACTGGCGGCTGGAGCGATCGCTGGCCGATGAACGCGCGATCGTTGCCGGCGAGCTTGCCACCATATCCTCCCGCCTTCAGACGAACCTCAACAGCAATGTGAAGCTGTTGCAGGGGCTGGCGGCCGGCATCGCAGTCAATCCGGCGATGGACCAAAGCGGATTTTCCAGGCTTGCCGCGCAGATTCTGAAGCCAGATTCACAATTAAGAAGTTTCGCCGCCGCGCCCGGCATGGTGGTCAGGTGGGTTTATCCGGAGAAAGGAAACGAAAAGGCCATCGGGCTCGACTACCGAACCAACGAGAAGCAACGGGCTGCCGCGATGCTGGCGCGCAACACGCACAATATCGTTCTGACAGGCCCGGTGGAGCTTGTCCAAGGTGGCACCGCTTTTGTGGTCAGGTGCCCAATCTACATCAATGACGGATCAAGCCAGATTTTTTGGGGCCTGCTTTCCGGAATAGTCGACATACCGAAGCTTTACCAGGAAAGTGGCCTTGGTTCGACCGAGCTTGAGATCGCCATCAGCACCGTACCGGAGCCGAACACGCCCAAACAGGTTTTTTTCGGCAGCCTGGCAACTTTTTCCAGGAAACCGGTCCAGACATCCGTTGATATGGTTTATGGCCGATGGACCCTCGCCGCACTGCCAAAGCAGGGTTGGGGCCAAAATAGCGGGATCGGCACTTTTGAGTTCTACGCGAGCCTGTTGGCATTCTGTGTCGTTGCACCGATTGTCTGGATCGGCTTTCTGACCAAATCACGCCAAAGAACGATCGAAAAGCTTCGCCTTCACAAGAAAAAGCTCGTTCGAGCACGACAGAGGCTGGAGTACCTGTCATTGCATGACGCATTGACGGGGCTTCCCAATCGACGATTTGTCGACCAGTTGATCTCGCAACCGCCGAGACCGCGTCCTCAAGATTGTCTGATCCTCATTCATATCGACCTGGATCGATTTAAAGAGATCAACGACACAAAAGGGCACGCCGGAGGTGACGTGGTCTTGCAAGCAACGGCTTCGCGCCTTGCCGATTTGGCTGGTCCCAACGACGTAGCGGCTCGGATCGGCGGAGATGAGTTCATCTTCGCCAGCTGGAGTGCCGATCCGGAGCCGAAGGCAAACGCATTGGCTCAGCAGATTGTCGACGCGCTCGAGCAACCCCTCTTCATCGAGGGCGTGGCGTGTGTTGTCGGGGCAAGCGTCGGCGTCGCGTGGGAGACTGAAGGTGCTCTCGGGCGGGACCTCGGCCAATTGCTTCTCAATGCCGATTTGGCTCTCTACGAGGCGAAGAAGGCGGGCCGCGGCCGCGCGGCGGTTTTTACAGAAGAGCTTCGCAGCGCCGCGATCCATTCGAAGGAATTGGCGGACGAATTCAATCATGCGCTCGATCGTGATGAACTCGTCGCATTCTTTCAACCGCAGTTCAATGCAGACACATTGGATATTGTCGGCGTCGAGACACTTGCCCGTTGGGATCACCCGCAAAAGGGTCTGCTTGCCCCGAACAAATTTCTTGAGGTCGCGGAAAAACTAGGGCGCACTGGCGACATGGATAGGCTGATCCTGCAAAAGGCCCTGTTCGAGCTGACAAGATGGGACAGCATGGGAATGCAAATTCCACGTGTCTCGGTCAACATTTCAGCGCGTCGACTGGCGCAGGCAAATCTGCTTGCGGAGCTGTCCGAGCTTCCCATAGCGAAGGGTCGCMTGTGTTTCGAGCTGCTCGAGACAATCTCCTTCAATGATCTTCAACCTGTTCTCAAGGAGATCATTCCAGCCGTCAAAAAGCTTGGCATCGAAATCGAGATCGATGACTTCGGCACCGAACATGCCAGTATCGTCAGTTTGCTTCGATTTGAGCCGCGACGGCTTAAGATCGATCGAGAAATTATCAAGCCGATCATTGCGTCTCCATCTCAGCGTCGTCTGGTCTCCTCCATTATCGAAATCGGCCGATCGCAGAACATCGACATCGTTGCAGAGGGTGTGGAGACAATGGAGCATGCGAAGATCCTGAAAGATCTCGGTTGCCATATACTGCAAGGTTACGCTCTGGCACGACCAATGACCTCGGAGCAGTTGATTGAATTTTGCCGTATAAAGGACAAAGGAATGGCAGAGGCAGGCCGATAGCCAAATTCGCATTCCCTGTGTGACTACCTTCCGTCGGTCCTAGACTCATCGCCAATCTCTTGTGGTCCGTGCCAAACATCTACATCCCAAGCCCCAAGGTCCTGCCCCGCTTCAGTGAGCGCTCCAACTCCATCTGCTGCGTGAGTTCTGCACGATGACTACGGTCGGCAAGGCGGACGACCTGGCGGATACGCTCGATGTCCCCAGCCTGATCGGGCCCGACGCGCTTCAGCTGCTCTGCGAGATCTGAGGGATCGGCGCGACCGAAGCGCGTTTCGATCGCARTAACGATATCCTTTGCCTCGGCAAGCGCGCGACGGCCCTCCGGCGTCCCCGCCAGTTGCTCGATGAACTTTGCCTTGTCGCTATAGGGGAGATCATCGAGCTGGCGCAGCAGCGCCTCGCTCCGGCGGCTCGGCCCCAGAATCTCGACCACGTCCTGCTTTTCTCGCTTCCAGCGCTCCGAGCCGCATTCGGCCGCAAGGCGACGCTGCCAGGTCTTGGCGGATTGGCGAACATGCGAGGCCAGCGCATCGATCCTTGAAAGCGCGTGTTTGCGTTCG
>NZ_JBFTQY010000151.1:0-4241 GCF_056399245.1 Rhizobium sp. 01N447_2 | reverse complement strand
GGATCGTGTCCCATGGAGTGGTGTAGCTTCGGCGCTCGCCGTGCCTTCCGGACAGAGCCGGGAATGGATCAGCTTGCCGCTGGCAGGCTGATGAGCGGATCATCGCTCATAGTGGCGATTGTCTCAAGTGTCATGTAGCGGGATCGCTGGACGGCCCATTCATCGTTCTGTTCGAGCAGCAGCGCCCCGACCAGGCGCACGATGGCGTCATCGTTGGGGAAGATGCCGACCACCTCTGTCCGTCGCTTGATCTCGCCGTTCAATCGCTCGATAGGGTTGGTCGAGTGCAACTTGGTCCAGTGCGCCTTGGGAAAGGTCATGTAGGCGAGCACGTCCTGCTCGGCGCTGTCCATGAGGGTTGCAAGCTTCGGCACCTTCGGCCTGATCTGGTCGGCGACATTGCGCCATTGGATGCTTGCCGCCTCGGGCGTATCCTGGGCAAAGGCGGTGGCGATAAATGCGGAGACGACGCGGCGTCCGCTCTTTCCAGCATGGGCCAAGGCATTGCGCATGAAGTGGACCCTGCAGCGCTGCCAGGTGGCGGAAAGCACCTTCGATACGGCTGCCTTGATGCCCTCGTGCGCATCGGAGACGACGAGCTTGGCGCCGCGCAGGCCCCGTCTTGTCAGCTTGCGAAGGAATTCCGTCCAGATCGCCTCAGCCT
This sequence comes from Rhizobium sp. 01N447_2, assembly GCF_056399245.1. Lineage (NCBI taxonomy): Bacteria > Pseudomonadati > Pseudomonadota > Alphaproteobacteria > Hyphomicrobiales > Rhizobiaceae > Rhizobium > Rhizobium sp. 01N447_2. Next base: position 3,577 of record NZ_JBFTQY010000151.1, on the reverse strand, counting down.
CGGACGTGCCGATTTCCATGCCGAGCACCTCGCGTCGGCCGTCGGTGTTGACGCCCACCGCAATGATGACGGCGACAGAGACGATGCGCCCGCCGCGACGAACCTTGAGGTAGGTCGCGTCGATCCAGAGATAGGGCCATTCACCTTCAATCGGCCGGTCGAGGAATGCCTTCACCTTGTCGTCGATCTCCTCGCAAAGCCTTGAGACCTGGCTCTTGGAGATGCCCGACATGCCCATGGCCTTGACCAGGTCGTCGACGGATCGGGTCGAAACTCCCTGAATGTAGGCTTCCTGGATCACGGCCGTCAGAGCCTTCTCCGCCATGCGGCGTGGTTCGAGAAAGCTCGGGAAATAGCTGCCTGTGCGAAGCTTGGGAATTCGCAGCTCGACGGTGCCCGCCCGTGTCTCCCAATCCCGGTCGCGATAGCCGTTGCGCTGGGCAAGTCGAAAGCCATTCTTCTCGCCGTAGCCCGCCCCGGTCTTCGTCCCGACCTCCAGCGCCATCAGCYKCTCGGCMGCAAAGCCGATCATCTCRCGYARCAAATCKGCGTCGGCACTCTTCTCAACAAGCGAGCGCASGTYCATCATATCGTCGGTCATCGGTRGTCTTTCYATCAGGTTGGTCTTGAACAACCCGACCCTACCGGAAAAACACTGGTGACCACCGCTACCTTGCTACACCACGTCCTGGGACACGATCCGGGACAGCTAGAGACAGCACGTCCGCATCTCCTGAAGTAGGACCTTGATGAACGCGGATATGATAGCCGCCTGGGCGGTGGAAAATGGATTCCATGCGATGGATTCCGGGAATTATCGTCGTCATGACAATGCAGGCGTGATCACGATCGAGATAAAGAGGATGTCATTCCTCCTCATCGATGAGAGGCAAGGATTGCGACCGCGCCTCATATCGCGGTTGTTCAAAGACATATCCCTCAGGACGACGTTGCAGCGGGTTGCATAGCTCGTTCGCCGCTCAGCAAACAGGGGCTGTGATCGGCTGCAATACTGAACCGAACACCCGCCTCCTGACGCCCGAAATCCGTTCGCTGCAAGGTACCGACGGCGGCGACGAAATAAACGATGTATCAAAAGACCGAAATCTGCACAAATGCAGGTCCACGCACCAATGCCACTTCGGAACTGAGCATTAGCGGTCGAAGCTCGGTTTCCTGCACGTCTCTGCCAACGTCATTTTATTKGGATTGTTCGCAATTGGTCGGCGCCATTCCGACCGCCGGCATCGATCCAACTTTTGACCGTCAATCACCCTTTTGCCGCATCCCTCCAGGCGCGCTCGAACGGCAGGCGCCAGGCGTGGGGGGCAATGAGTTGGTGGATCGACTTCGGCCCCCAGCCGCCCTGGTCGTAGAGGCGTACGGGCGGCGGGTTATCGAGGAGAGATTGGGAAACCTCCCAGAGCCGCTCAATACCCTCGGCCGTAGTGAACAGCGTGTGGTCACCGCGCATGGCGTCGAGGATCAGACGCTCATAAGCCTCCAGAACTTCGCCAATCAGGCCGGTTTCGCTCATGGCGAATTGCAGCGAGAGCTTGTCGAGCCGGAAGCCCGGGCCAGGGCGCTTGCCATAGAAGGAAAGCGAGACCTTGGAGGCATCAGCGAGGTCGAAGGTGAGGTGGTCAGGGCCCTGTGCCCCCACGCCAGATCCCGCAGGGAACATCGATTTCGGGGGCTCGCGGAATGCGATCGAAATAATGCGCTGCCCCTCGGCCATGCGCTTGCCTGTACGCAGGTAGAAGGGCACTCCGGCCCAGCGCCAGTTGTCGATGGCGCATTTTAGGGCGATGAAGGTGTCAGTGTCGCTTTCGGGATCGACACCAGGCTCATTACGGTAGCCAATGTATTGACCGCGCACCACGTCGCGCGGCTCAATCGGCAACATGGAGCGGAACACCTTGTTCTTCTCTTCCGAGATTGGCGCAGGCTCAAGAGCAGTGGGCGGCTCCATCGCCATGAAGGCGAGGATCTGGAAGAGGTGGGTCACCACCATGTCACGATAGGCGCCGGTGGTCTCGTAAAAGGCGGCGCGAGTGGAAAGGCCGAGCGTCTCCGGGACGTCGATCTGCACATGGTCGATGAAGTTGCGGTTCCAGATTGGTTCGAACAGGCCATTGGCAAATCGGAAGGCCAGGATGTTTTGCGCCGGCTCCTTGCCGAGGAAATGGTCGATGCGGAAGATCTGCTTCTCGTCGAACACCTCGTGCAGCTTCTTGTTCAGTGCAACGGCACTGGCAAGGTCCGTGCCGAAGGGCTTTTCCATAATGATACGCGAGCGTTCAGTCAGCTCAGCCTGGGCAAGGAGTTGCACGGCCAGAAGGGCGGCACTTGGTGGCACGGATAAATAATGCACGCGCCGCGTCTCGGCGCCCAGTGCTTCCTCGGCCCTGTCGACCGCTTCCTTGAGAGCATTGGCGCCTGCTGCGAGCGGGACATAGTCGAGCGATGCGGCAAACGCTTCCCATTCGGACTGCGAGAACTTGCGAGTCAAGAACTTGTCCAGCGAGTCACGGGCGATGGTGCGGAAGGCATCCGCGTCGATGTCGTCGAGCGAGACGCCGATAATGCGGCACCCTGGGATGAAGCCCGCATTGGTGAGGTGGAACAGCCCGGTCAGTAGCTTGCGCCGTGAGAGATCGCCCGTTGCGCCGACAAGCACAACGACCTGTGGATAGCCGGGGCCAACCCGAGTTGAATTCTTGCGCAAAACACTCATCCTCAAGTCTTCCGTTGTCCCTTGGGGATGGAGGTCGACCCCGGCTCCGAACTGCCGCGAAGCGGCTATCTTCGTGCGTGATGCCATGACGTTGAAGCTCACCCCTCAAAGCTTAAATAGACGCATGGATTGCGTAGCGGAGCAAGGGGGCGGCGATACCGTCCCGAAGTGCCGCGTCTTAGCGACTTCGGTCGCTCGTTTGTCGACTTTCTCGATACCAAGGTCTTCAGACCTCATTTCGTCAGATGACCCAACTCAGAGGCGCAGGGCGGTCATTGACAGCAAATTCAACGCTGCCAGCGSTCGGGGCTCCGATGTCAGTTGCCTTTGAATGCCGTTTGTCAAAGATCGAGTTTTGTAGTCAGGGCAGCGTTCCATCCGAAGGTGACGCCCTCGCCAGCCAGCCATTCAAACCGTCGAACCTTGCTGCGTATTAAGGCCAACAGGATGGTCACGAGTTCGAACCCTTCAAGGCGGCCAAGCTGAAGGTGCCCAGACGGACGAAAACGCTCCACCATTCACCTGCCGGGTTCCTTTTGTTTTCTGCCTGACCGAAGAGGCTTGGGCTTGGGAGCGCGTGGATCAATTTCTGCGAATAAAGCTGAAACGTTCACCGAAAGAACCCTCGCAAACGCCTCGAGCGTTGCGACGGTGACATTTTCCATGCCTCTCTCGACCCGTCCGACATACGAGCGGTCGATCTCGGCCTCGAGAGCCAGTCTTTCCTGAGAGAGACCTTTGGCCACACGAAGTCGTCTGAGATTCCAGCCGATGGTTTGTCGAACGTCCATCCCATAACAAACGCATATTCACGGCTTGACAATCGACGGACTGATAGTC
>NZ_JBFTQY010000150.1:0-4305 GCF_056399245.1 Rhizobium sp. 01N447_2 | reverse complement strand
CGCCTCTGCCGGCCTTCGCTACTGGAGTTGCGCCAGCAACTCGTAAGTGCGCCCTTGTGCCTTCGTCGCTTCGCGCCTTCGGGCACTGGTGGGAGCACGCGGCAATCTCCCGATGACCTCGTAAGCCGTTCACCCGGTCGCTTCCACGCGCAGATTTGCGAGTAGCCGACATGCCACCATCGCTGCAGCATCTGCGCATGCGATCGTGTGCGGTTATCGTCCTGATGCCGTTCGGCCGATCGCTGATTGTGGAACAGGGAGACGATGGCAATGGCACGTAAATCCATCGGCGAACGGCTCGCCCAGCTGGAGGCGCAGCGCAAGACATTGCAGATCCGGCTCAGCAAGCAGGAGCGCGCCATCGATACGCGCCGCAAGGTGCTGATCGGCGCACTGGTGCTGCATCGGCTGGAGCATGACCGCGAGGTGCAGATCGGCGGAGGACTGGCCGAGTGGCTGAGACGGGAACTGCCAAAGTTTCTCACCCGCGATGGCGACCGGGATCTGTTCGACGATCTGCTGAAGCCGCAGGCAAATGAGCCGACTATCGGCAATATCGGCAACGGGAGCGCGGCATCATGATCCATGCCAACCAGATCAAAACTGCCTTCGCAAACATGATGCACATGGCGGCCCGCGATCCGCTCTGGGCGATCGTCGCACTGATCACGTTTCCGCTGCGATATGCCAAGTCGTTTGTCATGGGTGCGGCCGGCTACTTGTTTGTCGTGTTCACCGTCTACTTCGGGATCGACTACCTCAGACGCGTGATCCTCGGCGGCCACAGGGGTGACGTCATCTGGCATATCGGAGATTGGGTGGTGATGGCCTTTGCCATCGTGCTGCTCATTCGGCTGTTGTCGACGCCGCTGATCACGCATTTTGGATCGGCGGTGGACGACACGCATGGGTCGGCGCGCTTTGCCGGCCGCAGAGAGATTGCGCCTCTGACAAAGGCAGAAGGCGGATTGCTGATCGGCCGTGCGAACAACTCCGGCCGGCTTCTTCGCTACAGCGGACCGGCTCATCTTCTGACCATGGCGCCGACGCGCAGCGGCAAGGGTGTCGGCACCATCATCCCCAACCTTCTGACAGCCGACCGCTCGATCATCTGCATCGATCCGAAAGGCGAGAATGCGCAGATCGCAGGTGATGCACGAGAGAATTTCGGGCCGGTTCATATCCTCGATCCGTTCGGCATCACCGGCAGACCTTCGGCTGCCTTCAATCCAATGGACGGCGTTGATCCAGGCAGCGTCGACGTCGCCGAGGATGCAACGACACTCGCCGACGCACTGGTGTTCGACGAACCAGGCTTGTCAGGGGACGCCCATTGGAACGAGGAAGCAAAGGCGCTGATCGCTGGATTGCTGCTGCATGTGCTCGCCAGCCAGCCAGACGACAGGCGCACGCTGACCACGCTCAGGCACTTGCTGACGCTGGCACCGGAAGCGTTCCGTGCCGTGCTGGACGAGATGCAGAGAAGTGACGCGGTCAACGGACTGATTGCGCGCGCCGCCAACCGTCATCTTGGCAAGTCGGACCGTGAGGCAAGCGGCGTATTGTCGGCAGCCCAGCGACATACGCATTTCCTCGACAGTCCGCGCATGACCGAGGTGTTGGGGCGATCGGATTTTCGGTTCGGTGACCTCAAGGCAAACAAGGCGACCGTGTTCCTGGTCTTGCCGCCAGACAGGCTTGCGGCCTATTCGCGATGGCTGCGATTGCTGGTGGCCCAGAGCCTGACCGAGATGGCGCGAACGGCCCCCTCGCCGCAACCATCTGCGCCACCGGTTCTCTATCTGCTCGACGAGTTCGCCGCCCTTGGTCATCTGGCGCCGATCGAACGCGCCATGGGATTGATGGCAGGTTACGGTGTGCAACTCTGGCCGATCATCCAGGACATCCATCAGCTGCGCGCCACCTATCGCCAGCGCGCCGGCACGTTTCTCTCCAATGCCGGCGTGCTGCAAGTGTTCGGCGTCAATGATCACGACAGCGCCCGCCTGGTGTCCGATCTGCTTGGCCAGGAGACCGTCGTCTTCAACACGGCGGCCCGCGCGCTCGATTCGGAAAGGACAGGTCTCTCCTTCGCCGAGCAGCATGTCGGCCGGCCGCTGCTGACGCCCGACGAAGTGCGCAACGTGCCTGCCGAGACCGAGCTGCTGTTCATCGCCGGTCAGCGGCCCATCGTTGCGACAAAGTTGCGCTATTATTCCGATCCGGAATTTGCCGGGTTGTTCACTGCATCACAGATCTGACGAGGCGACATCACCAACGTGAATCGATCTAGCCGGATCGATTCACAAATGTCGTTGGACGCAGTGAACCGTTCTTTGCGATTCTGCCGACATGAGTACGCAACCCTATCGTCTCTACATCGAACGCATCGATCCATCGAAGAACATGGCCCGCTTTTATGCGCTGTCGATCGAGCCGAACCTMTTCGGCGAGACATCGCTGGTGCGCAGCTGGGGACGTATCGGCAGCCGCGGGCAGCAGAAGATCCATGTCTTCGACAGCGAGGCAAAAGCCGTCGATCTCCTGCTCAGCCTTTTGCGCAGGAAGCGGTCGCGAGGCTACCTTCCGCGGCAGTGATCGGCATCCGCGTCTCTCATGCCTGAGTGAAGGAAGAGACGGCTGAGGAAGGAAGAGACGGCTCACGCCGCCGCCTCCTCCTCGTTGGCTTCCGGCTGCAAGGAATGCAGGTAATCGACCGCCCGCTGCGCATGGGCTGCCGCCGAGAAGATGGCGCGCTTGTCGTTACCCAGAACCTTCAGCCAGCTATCGAGATAGCTTGCGTGGTCGGGGCGCGGTTCGAGCTCTGGGACGATGCCGAGATCGGCGCAGAGAAACGCGCTGCCGAGTTCGGCAATCAGCTCCTCGCGGGCGCGGTCGCTCCGGTCTTTCGCATAGCGGCTGAGATCGCGATCAAGCCGTCGCGCTGCGCCGGTCCAGTGCGTCATCTCGTGGCTGAGGATGGCGACATAGGCGGCATCGTCCCGGAAGGCATCCAGGCACGGCATCTGGATGTAATCCCGGTGGGGGGCATAATAGGCAGCCGTACCTCCATGCCGGATCAGCGCGCCGGTATTGGCAAAGAAGCGGCCGGCATTGCCGATCCGGCTCATCGGATCCTCACCAGATGCGACGTCATCAAAGCGGCCGTCGAGACCGGCGATCTGGTCGGTGTTGAACACCGTGTAGGTCTTGAGGAATGGAATATCCTGTTCGATCTCATTGCCCGTCTCGGTCGTCTCGGTGCGGATGAACGAACTGGCAAAGACCACGGTCGTGCCGGTTTCGCCCTTGCGAACGGCGCCGCCAAGTTCGATTGCCTGGCGAAACGTCATCCAGCGTGATGAGGCAAAGCCGCGGGCGATGGCTTGCGACCACAGCAGCAGGACGTTGATGCCGGAATAGGGTTGGCCGTTGTGGCGCAGTGGCCGGCTGACCTCGCCGGTCGCATGTCCCGTCGTCCAGGGTCTGGTCCATGGCCGCACGCCCTGTTTAAGATCGGCGATGATCGTGTTGGTGATGCGGCTGTAGATATCGGATCGTTGATTGGATTGCTGCCTGCTCATGTTGGAACCTCCGTTTCGAGGTCGCGGCCATCGCGACCTGCTACGGCGGTCCGAAAGCCAGGCGGCAAGCGGCGCCTGCACCCGCAGGGCCGCAACGAAGTGGAGGACGGCAAAGCCGTTGCCGGCGGCGCGAGCCTGGCAGGACCCAAAGCCGGGGCAGGACGCGGTGGCCGCAATCTAAGGGGAGGTTCTGATAGAGGCAGACGTGACTGATCCGCGAGGCGGCATCTCGTCGCTCGCGTCACAGATGAACAGCCGCGCAGATCGCTTAGCTCACCGGCCGCGCCAATGAGCGGGCGATATCGACGATGTCGTCGCGCGAGGCGGTTGGATCGTCCTTGCTCCAGGCGACCCCAAGCCCGATCCTGAAATCGATGCCTCTGACCGCCTTCAGCTCGAAGGCCCGGTTCGGCAGACCCTCGGTCCATTCCGGCGCAAAGCCGATGCCAAGGCCGGCCGAGACCAGCGACACCAGCGAATAGGTGTCGTCGCAACTATAAGCGATGTTGCGGGTCAGGTCGTATTCCTCGAACTTCTCGTTGAAGTACCGTTCGGTGTAGGAGAGGTTCTTGCGATTGAAGGCGATGATCCTCTCCCCGCGCAGATCGTCGATGGCAATCTCCGCCTGCTCCGCCAGCCGGTTGCTCCTGGCGACCGCCAGCAGATATCGCTCATGAGCGATCGAAGCGAAGCGCAACGAGCCGATGTTTAGCCGATGTTT
>NZ_JBFTQY010000149.1:0-4411 GCF_056399245.1 Rhizobium sp. 01N447_2 | reverse complement strand
TCGTGACGCTGCCGGCAGCGCTCGCCGCCATGGCCCGGGTCTCGGTGGCTCTCGTGGAAGACCGCAACACCTATCTGCTGCGGGACTTCACAGAGGCCTTTCTGCGCTACTTCTGGCGCGCCACCGCCTGGGGGCTGGCTTTGGCGGTCGCTCTCGCCGTCTGCATCCATGCGATCGCAACCTATGGCGCCGGCGCGCGGGACAATCTGTTGCTGAGCGCACCGCTGACGGTCGCGCTCGTCGCCACCGCCTTCGTCGCGGTCCTCGCCTGCCATCTCGTCATTCTCATGGTGATGCGCGATCTGCCGGCTCTCCAACTGCTGCGCCTCGCCGCCCTCGCCTCCGTCGTCCGCCCTTTCCCGGCGCTCGCGGCGCTCGCCTTTACCGCCGGCCTATGGCTGGCGCACATCCTCTTCTATCCGGTTTCGGTGTTCATGCCGGCAACCTTCAATTTTTCACTCGGAATGTTCGCCGTCGCATTCGGCGTCCATCGGACGGCGGTGATGGTTCTGGAGCAATTCCAGCAAAAGTGCGCAGCGGTTTTGCGTCCTGAATTGCGCGAAAACCAAAAGAGACACCTGCCAAACGCAACACAGCCGCACCGCGAACCGCATAGACGAGACGCTTCATAAAATAACTGATCCAGAGATGATCCAGGGAAGGAGAACGGGAATGTATTTGGATAAATTCGGGGGGACGGTGAAACTTGCCGTGGCAGGTTTCACCTTGGCGGCGATGACGGCCGGGGCAGCGTTTGCCCAGGACGCCGTGACGCTCAAATGGGCTTTGTGGGATTGGGACAAGACCGCCTATTACAAGCCGCTGATCGAGGCCTATCAGGCCAAGCATCCCAACGTGAAGTTCGAGCCGATGGATCTCGGCTCGCAAGACTACCAGCAGATGATCTCAACGCAGCTGACCGGCGGCTCCAAGGACATCGACATCGTCACCATCAAGGATGTGCCGGGCTACACCAATCTGGTGCGCGCCGGCAACATCGCCGATCTCAGCGGCTTCGTGAAGGATCAGAAAATCGACCCGGCTCCCTATGGCGGCCTGATCGAGGAACTGACCATCGACGGCAAAGTCTACTCCCTGCCGTTCCGGTCCGACTTCTGGGTCGTCTATTACAACAAGGATATATTCGACAAGGCAGGCGTCCCCTACCCCACCAATGACATGACCTGGGCGCAGTTCGACGCGACCGCCGAGAAGCTTTCGGGCGGCATGGGCACCAACAAGACCTACGGCGCGCTTCTGCACACCTGGCGGTCGACCGTTCAGCTGCCCGCCATCCTCGACGGAAAACACACGCTTGTCGATGGCGACTACGGCTTCCTGAAGCCCTGGTACGAGAGGGCGCTGACCCTGCAGAAGGATGGCGCGATTCCCTCCTATGCCTTCCTGAAGACGTCGAACACACATTATTCGGCGCTCTTCTTCAATGGCACGATCGGCATGCTGCCGATGGGAACCTGGTTCGTCGGCACCCAGATCACCAAGGTGAAATCGGGTGAATCGAAGAGCAAGAACTGGGGCATCGTCAAGTTCCCGCATCCCGACGGTGTGGCAACCGGCACGACCGCTGCGCAGATCTCGGGCCTGGCGGTCAACGCCAATTCCGTTCACWAGGAGGCCGCGCTCGATTTCATCAAGTTCGTCACCGGTCCTGAGGGCGCAGCAGTCATCGCCTCGACGGGTACCTTCCCTGCGCTCAAGACGGATGACGTCAGCGCCAAGATCGCGGCAACACCCGGCTTTCCTGAGGATGCGGCCAGCAAGGAGGCGCTGAAGCCGTCGAAAACCTACCTGGAGATGGCGGTCAACCCGAACGCCGCCAAGATCGAGGTCGTGCTCAACCGTGCGCATGACGCGATCATGACCGACAGCACCTCCGTCGATGACGGGCTGAAGGAAATGACTGAAGGCGTGAAGGCCATCAAGTAAGCGTCCAGAAATGTCGAAGGCCGCGAGCAATATCTGCCCGCGGCCGATCCTGTTTTTCATGAATTTCGAGCCTGACAATGATTTATGATCCCGCCCGGGCCAATCCGCTTTTCGGCAATCCCCTGAAGACACGCGACGACCTCGCCAAGGCCGTCATCGATCTCTTCGCGCCGCTACTGCCGTATTTTTCCGAAGGCGGCGCCCGTGTGCGCCTCGGTGCGGCCGCCGCGATCTTCGATCGGGCGGCGGCGGATCTGGAGGGATTTGCGCGGCCGCTCTGGGGGATCGTTCCGCTCGTCGCCGGCGGCGGCACGTTCCCGCACTGGGATCTCTATCGCCGCGGGCTGGCAAACGGCACCAATCCTGCTCATCCCGAATATTGGGGCGATCTTGCCGACCGCAATCAGCGGCTGGTCGAGCTCGCCGCGGTCGGCTTCGCCCTGGCGCTCGTGCCCGAGCACATCTGGGAACCGCTCGACGACAGCGAGAAGAAGACGGTCGCTGCCTATCTTCTCAGAGCGCGCGAGTTGGAATTCATAGACAATAACTGGAAATTCTTCCGTGTGCTCATCGATCTCGGGCTGGAACGCGTGAGCGTGGCGTTCGATCACCGGAAAACCATCGCCTATCTCGACGAACTGGAGGCCTTCGACCTCGGGGACGGTTGGTATCGCGACGGGCCGGTCCGGCGGGTCGATCATTACATTCCCTTCGCCATGCATTTCTACGGCCTGATCTATGCGGTACTGGCCAAGGGCGACGAGGCGCGCAAGGATCGCTTCCGCGATCGCGCTGAGATCTTCGCCAGGGATATCCGCCACTGGTTCGGCCCCGATGGCGCAGCCCTTGCCTTCGGYCGCAGCCAGACCTACCGCTTCGCGGCAGGAGGTTTCTGGGGCGCGCTTGCCTTTGCCTGCGTCGAAGCCCTGCCCTGGGCAGAGATCAAGGGCTATTACATGCGCCATATCCGCTGGTGGTCGGCGATGCCGATTGCCGATCGCGACGGCGTTCTTTCGGTCGGTTACGGCTATCCGAACCTCTTCATGAGCGAGAGCTACAACTCTCCCGGCTCGCCCTATTGGGCGCTGAAATTCTTCCTGCCGCTCGCTCTTCCGCAGGGTCATCCGTTCTGGACCGCCGAGGAGGCACCGCAGCCGGAATTTCCGGAGCCGGTTACGTTGAAGCCGGCGGGCATGGTCGCCATGCACACGCCGGGAAACGTGGTCGTACTCTCCTCGGGGCAGCAGCACGACAAGATGCTCGGCGCAAACGAGAAATATTCGAAATTCGTCTATTCCACACGCTATGCCTTCAACATCGAAGCCGACGACCGGAATTTCTCCGCCGCAAGTTTCGACGGCATGCTCGGCCTCTCCGATGACGGCGTCCATTTCCGCATGCGGGAAACTCTCGAAGAGGCGTTGATCGCTGGTGACCTGCTCTATTCGCGCTGGCGCCCCTGGAGCGATGTCACCATCGAAACCTGGCTGCTTCCCGAAAACCCGTGGCACATCCGCATGCACCGCATCGCCACGCCGCGCACCCTCAGTACCATCGAGGGCGGCTTTGCGATCGAACGCGCGGATTTCAATGCCGATCGCTCCGATGTAAGCGATGGCCGGGCCGTCTGGTACGGACAGACCGACGTCAGCGCCATCGTCGATCTATCGCCCCATCCGAGGGCCGGCCATGCGATGAGCCCGATACCGAACACCAATCTCATCCACGCCAAGACCCTGCTGCCGCAGCTGCGCGGTGAAATCGGCCCCGGAACCACCGTGCTCGCAACTGCGGCAATGGCCCTGTCCAGCCGCGAGAACTGGGCAAAGGCGCTCAACCCGCCGGCCTGCCCTCGCCTCGACGAGGTGGAGCGGCTCTTTCGCGAGAAAGGCGTACAGGTTCCGGCATTCGCCCTCGGGACGTAGCTTGGAGGCACTGGCTTTCGGGTTTCGACCGCAAGCCAGACGGTTGATTATCGTGCGGTCAACTCGGAACGGTATGCTTCAGCGATGCGCTGCGCCAACTGTGCCATTTGATCGTCAGGTATCTGCAGAACCCCGTACTCCGCCATCAGTGCATGGTATTGCTGCTCTTCAAGACGCACACCTGAGGGCAAGGGAACGACATGAAAATGCAGGTGGCTATTGGCTTGTTGGCTGCCGAGCGAAAGCACATAAATTCGCTCGGCGTCGAACACGCTCTTGAGGGCACGCGACAAGACGTGCACCTTCTCCTGTAGTCGAAGATATTCATCTGTCGACATGTCCCACGCCAGATCCTCACGGTGCTCTCTTGGACAGACGAGGCAATAACCGGGCAGAGTGGGATATTTGCTCAGGAAGATGATGGTCTCGTCGTCTTCAAAAACGCGATGGTGAAAGAAGTCAGGGGCATTCCTGACCAAGCCGCAGATAAAGCATGGCCTTGTTCCGATGTCCTGCGCATAAGCCTTGAGATCAAATGG
>NZ_JBFTQY010000148.1:0-4495 GCF_056399245.1 Rhizobium sp. 01N447_2 | reverse complement strand
CCCTTGACGGTATCGACCACCATCTTCACCAGGTTGAGGCCGTTAATCAGTTTGGCGGCCGTATTCTGAAACTGACCGCTGATGCCGCCGAACACGGCCTGATTTCCCGACAGGATCGATCCGAAGTCCGGCGCCTGCCCCATGCTGAAGCCATTGCCGGTCGCAAGTTTGGCGAACTGGCTGGCATCCTGGCTGCGATCGCCGGTGATCGCCTGCAAGGTCTTCGTCGTGTTGTCCTTGACGACCGAGGTGTCCTGCTGGATCTCGGACGACAGTTTCTTGATGTCCTCGCTGAGCGAAATGTTCTCCGAATCCTTGACGGGGACCTGCGCGTCAGCCTGCGAGACGGCAACGATGCCAAGGGCTGCCGCGATGACAAATCTCTTCATATGCCTAACCTCTCTTGTTCGTTCAGTTTGCTGTCGCTCTGGCATCGACGACCGTCACCAGGCCCAATACGGGATCTTGCATCGCCGAGAAGGTCGCGGTGTCGCCGCTGGCGCGTGCCTGTTCCTGCAGGTCATCGAGCCAGCGCTGGATCTGCTCGGTCGTGGCACTCGACGGCACGGCAAAGCAGCGGGTGCTGCCGGTGTCGACGACGGTCGATGGGCACTGGATTTGTGCCATGACAAGCGAGCCGTCGAAATCCTTGGAGTTGCCGCCGCCGGAGCCGCGCACGTTGGCCGACGACGATTGCAAGCCGGCCTGCAGGCGCTGCAGATATTGCTGGTTCGCTTCAATCGATTTTCCGAGCAGCTCATTCCAGACCGACCCGCGCTCCGCCTGCGCCTGCGTGTTGCGGTCGACAGCCTTTTTCAGCTGCTCGCCGCAACCGTTCCCGTAGCTCGCGCTCTCGGGCTCGGTGTTGTCGCTAGCCGGCGGAGTGCGGTCGCCATTCTGCGCCTTGTTGCGGCTGTAGTAGGCGGAGACCTTTTTGACATAATCCTGGGTTTCGGGAATGTTCGGGATCTGCCCATTTTGTAGCGACTGCCGATACGGCCCGGCATTGTAGCCGGCGGCGATCAGATCGTAGCGATCGCCGAACATTCCCTGGAGTTGCTTGATGTATTTGACTCCGCCGCGGATGTTGTCCTGGGTGTCATAGGGATTGATGCCGAGCTGCGCAGCCGTGCCTGGCATCAGCTGCATGACACCAGTGGCGCCGACCGCCGAGCGCGCGGACTGTCGGAAACGCGATTCCTGTTCGGCAATGGCGAGCGCGAAATTGGGATCGACGCCCTGGCGGGTCGCCTCGTCCTCGACCATACGGGCGACGTCCTGCTGGCTCGGCGTCCGCTGCGATGGCGCCGCCGGTGTCGTGTCGCCGCCCATGCCGTCTGCCGAGCAATCGGCGGGTGCGCCGGAGCCCTGACCGGGCGCTACGCTGTCCGTCGTACCGCCCGAGGCGCCTTTCAGTTTGCGAGTATCGGCCTGATAGCCCTGGTACCAATTCAAGGTCGCCTGCTGGATCTTCTGGCGGGCATTGTCGATGACTGGAACCTGAGCGCGGGTGGCCGCAGGGGTCATCACTGTCGCCAGCGCCAGCACGCCGGCCGTCGCCAACTCAGGAAGCCTTGCGTTGTTCATCGGCCTCTTCTCCCTCCCAGTAGCAGAATTTCGACAGCCAATCTTTCGGATCGTCTCCATATTCGTCGAGCAACATCTCGACCTCGCGCACGGTCTCCTCCCGGCCGGACAAGACCTTGATGAACTCCGGCATGTGGGACATGTCGATGCGCGCAATCACGCTGCTCTTCGCCTGCTTGATCAGCATGAACCGCGAACTCGGGTCGCCGTTCTTGACCCATTCGAATTCGGCCCTGGAGAGGCCGAAATGCTCCATGTAGGAATGCTCGTCGGCCTTCGGATTGGCAAAGAAGATGTTGGTTGACGTCTGTTCGATGATCGTGCGGCTGACACTGGACCGCACGACGTCGTCGGCCGATTGCGTGCCAAAGATTACCAGACCGTTCCTTTTCCGGATGGTCTTGAAATAGTCTTTCATGGTGCGCTTGAACTCGTCGTCGTCGAGCAGTTTCCAGGCTTCGTCCATCAGGTTGATGATCGGCGCCTTGCCGTCGTAGATCTCGTCCAGCCTGTGGAACATGTAGAGGAGGGCCGCGGTGCGCACCGTCGGATCGTCGAGGATCGAGGTCATGTCGAAACCGATCATTGGCCTGGAAATGTCGAGGTCGTCGTCGGCATTGTCGAAGAGCCAGGCGTAGGGTCCCTTGTCGACCCATTTGTCGAGCCTGGCGATCAGGCTGCCTTCGGTCCTCTCGCTTCCGGCCAAGAGGGCACGCAAGGATGAGAGCCGGCGGTACGATCTGTCTTTTGTCTTGAGCACGGACTTGATCGCGTTGCGAATGATAGCTTCTTCCTGCGGCGTCAGACTCTCGCCGTCCTTTGACGGCTTCAGCATGAAGCTCAAAAGCCCGTACAGGAAAACGCGGTTTTCCTCGGTATTGTCGAGCAGCAGCGGGTTCCACCCAGACGGTTCGCCGGGCTCCAGTGTCATGTATCGGCCGCCCGCCGCCCGCACCATGATGTCGAGGCCACGGTCCTTGTCGAAGACGATCGTTTTCAATCGAGGACTGACGCGGTAGGCCTGCAGGATCAGGAACGCCATGATGACGGTCTTGCCCGAACCCGTCGGTCCGAAGACCGTCGTGTGCCCGACGTCGCCCTGATGGAAGTTGAAAAAGAACGGCGTACCGGAGGTCGTCTCAAAAATGGTGATTGCCGGTCCCCAGTGGTTTCCATCTGGCTTGCCATAGGGATAGGCGTGAAAACTACTCAAGCCCGCGCAATTGAGCGTCGAGATGAGCGCGCGCCGCGCAATATAGGCCTGGTTGCCCGGCAGTTGCGCCCAGTAAGCCGGCTCGGCGTTCAGATCTTCGCGAACATAGGAGGCGCCAAGCGCCCCAAGCTCGTTTCCGATCAGCGCCACCGCATCGTCGAGTTGAGCCGTCGTCCTTGCGACCGGCATGATAGTGAGGTGATGCTCGGTGAAGGCAACGCGTTTCCGCGCAAGCTCGTCGCGGGCGATGTCGAGATTGGCCTGAACGCTGGAGCCGCCCTCGTCGGCTTTCGACATCTGCCGATCGAGCCTTTCGATGCGGCTGCGAGCGGCCATGTCGTCGACGAACGACATCGACTGCGTCAGCACCATCTCGAAAGGCAGCTTGAGGATGTAGTCGAGCATGCCGGCGCCGGTCTCGGGCGGATATTCCTTCAGCGATACCATCGCGGCATAGCGATCATCGCCTGATGTTTCGCCTTGGAGATGGATGATCCGGTTGCCGATCGACGTGCGCCGCGCCGGCAGCATCTCGTCGATCGGTATGTTGCCGAGACGGATCGGCCGGACACGGCCGCCGTTCAGCAGTGTGTAGAAGAACTCGCATTGCTCCGAGAACCAGATTGTTCGCGTGCCTTCCTCAAGCACCGTGTCGTCGGAGATGGTCCGGTAGATCGTCTTTCCGTCGCCAAGATCGACCTCGGCGCGCCGCACGTCGCGCAAGACTTTCGGACCGTAGGCGGCAAGCGATTTTTCCAGTGCCCTTGTTGCTTCGACAAGCTTGTCGCGCATCGCACGAAACTGCTCCCTGCGCACGACATTGCCGCCGATGCCCATGACACGGGAGAGCGCCGAACCCTTCTTGAACAAGGGCCGTACAACAAGGGACACATAGGTGTCGTTGACGAACATCTCGTTCCTGGAGATCCTCGACTGATAGACGTCGTCGAGACGCCGCATGAAGGGATCGGCGAACGCCGATGGCAGCGACGGCGCTACCTTGCGCCTGATGACATGGGTGTAGAGAGCAAAATTGCCGATCGACGAAATCGCGCGGAAAGCGGCGTTCCGCTGCCGCTGCAGTATGTTGATCGTCTCGATATCGGCGGTCTCAAACGAAAAGCCGGTCAGTTGCACGGTCGAGACCAGGCAGTCGTTCTTCAGTCGGATGATACCGTTCTCGATCGGCACATAGAACGGGATGTGTGTCGATATGCTGCGGTCGGCGAATATCTCCCAACCTTTCGACAAGCTCCCTTTCAACGATCTCGCCATGGTGCCCATCGATCACGCCCCATAGGTCCTGATGCCACCGCCGAGCCGTCGACCCAGAGGATTGACGCCGCACATGCTGAGGCGTCCGACGATCTCGAAAAACCACAGGTCGAGCTTCACCGTCAGCACATAGAGAATGCTGTGAAGGATCACGAAGGAGACCGGGAACCAGAGGATCGAGCCTAAGATCATGAACACCATCAGCGAGACGAAGCATTCCGCCAGAAAGTATGTGTAAGGGATCCCCATGACCGTCGGCGGCCGTGTCAGAGCGAGGATGACCGGATGGCATTCGATGTAGTCGTCTCCGCCGTCGGTTTTGCCGCTGAATGCCGCCATAATCACGACCCACTGCCAGCGAGGAAGTCGACGAGTTCGGCGGCGGCGAACATGCCGGCAAGGCTTCCCCCGACCCGAAGC
>NZ_JBFTQY010000147.1:0-4821 GCF_056399245.1 Rhizobium sp. 01N447_2 | reverse complement strand
GCCCAGGTCGGCACCTGGACGCCCTTGTAACCGATGTCGGCCGCCCATTTGGTGATCGCATCCCACGAGTTGAAAGGAGCAGTATCGCCCGCGAACTGGCCAAGGAAAAGGCCGGGGCCCTTGATCGTCTTCATGTCAGATTCCTCCCTGAATATCGACCGTAAACGTTTCTGAAGTGTTGTAGCACGCATTTTGGCGGGAGCAAGACGCCTCCTCGCCCTTGCCGTCGGATCTGGCGCGAGGCCAGATGCGGTATGGCTGCGACCTAATCATGACCGGCTTTGGTCGGCAAGAGGTACGTGCCGCATTTTCGCAGACACGCCCGAAGCAAGGCATAAAAAATGCGCCCATCCCTTCGAATGGGCGCATGTCTCCAGTCAATCGATCAGAACGGAGAATCCGGGAAGTAGAAGTCCTTGGCATTGTCCTTGGTGACGAGCGTCGCGTCGAGGATGTAGCTGCCGTGAACCGGGACCTGATCATAAAGAGCCGCCGCCGTCAGCTCCATCGCCGTGCCGACCATTGCCGGCGGATAGAGAACGTCGACCGGGATCAGCTTGTCGCCGTCCATCACCTTCTTGACCATGTCCTTGGAGCCGGCGCCGGCAACGACATACTTGATGTCGGTGCGCTTGGCCTGCTCGATCGCCTGCAGAACGCCAACGGCCATGTCGTCGTCCTGGCACCATACGACGTCGATCTTCTGGTACTTGGTCAGGTAGTCCTGCATGACCTTGAAGGCATCGTCGCGGTTCCAGTTGCCGTACTGGCGGTCGAGAACCTTGACGTTCGAGCCGGCAATGCCCTTGTCGAAGCCGTCCTGGCGCTGCTGGTCGATCGGGATCGGCAGACCGCGGATGATGACCACTTCGGCGTCCGGCGTGGTGTCCTTGATGTACTTGCCGGCGACTTCGCCGAGAGCCGGGTTGTTGCCGGCGACATAGAGGTCGCGCACGGAATTGTCGTTGTTGCTCGGTGCACGGTCGACGAGGGCGACGAACTTGCCCTTGCCCTTGACTTCCTTGATGGCGTTGACGAGCGGATCCGGATCCGACGGCAGGATGACGAGGGCGTCGATGCCTTGCGTATCGAGATCCTGCACGGCGTTGGCCTGGCTTGCGGCGTCTGGCGAAGTCTTGACAATTACGTTGAGACCGGGATGTTCGGCCATCAGCAGCTTGGCGACGCGTTCGGCATGGAACACCACACCCGAGGTCCAGCCGTGGTCGGCGGCCGGAATGGATACGCCGATCGTGAATTTCTTATCCTGGGCGTGAGCGGCGCCGGCGAACGTCACCGCCGCAACCGCCAGGCCCAACATCAATTTACGCATGCTATTTCCTCCCAATAATTTCAGGGACTTTTCCATATCGGGACCGGACGCCCTGTAAGCCCGATCAATTCATGATTTGCGCACCAGCGAGCGCTGGACGAACATGGCGATGATGATGATCGCACCCTGGATGGCGCCGATCAGATACTCGCTGATGAAATTCGAAAGCAGCATGATGTTGCCGACCAGTTCGAGAATGAAGGCACCGCAGATCGTGCCCCAGACCCTGCCCGCGCCGCCCTTGAGCGCCGTACCGCCGACGACGACGGCCGTGATCGCCTGCAGCTCCCACAGGATGCCCGTCGTCGCCGATGTCGAGCCAAGCCTGGGAACATAGAGCAGCACGGCAATGGCAACGCACAGTCCCTGGATGACGAAGGCGATCGTGCGCACGCGGTTGACCGCAATACCGGAATAGCGGGCGACGTCGCTGTTTGATCCCACAGCCACGACATGGCGCCCGTAGCGGGTGCGATAGAGGATGAAGGCCGCAACCGCCGTCACCGCCAGGATCACCACGATCGGCACCGGTATGCCGGCGACATTGCCGAAATAGGCAGGGCGATAGAGCGTCTGGATATCGGCGGAGCGAAGCGTGATCGCGCCGCCCTGCGACAGCCAGGTCGTCAGGCCGCGATAGATGCCCATTGTGCCGAGCGTCGCGATGAAGGGCTCGATCTTGCCGACCGTCGTGATCAGGCCGTTCGCCAGGCCGCAGAGCGCACCGGCGACGATCGTGAAGACGACCGCGACCACGAGCATCAAAGCCGGGTTTGCGATGGCGCCCGAATTCATCAGCAGGATCATCAGGCTGGCGACGAAGGCCACCATCGAGCCGACCGACAGATCGAGGTCGCCCGCTGATATCACGAAGGTCGCACCGACCGCGATGATGGCGATGAAAGCGCTGCGCGTCGCGACATTGGCAAGATTGGTGATGCCGATGAAATTGGGATTGACCAGGGCTCCGACGATCAGCAGCAGCGCAAGGGCGACGAAGGGCGCGACCGCACGTAGGTCGACATCCCGCCAGGATCGGCGCCGGATTTCCCTGGTCTCCTCGTTGACACTCATTTCCAAAACCAACCTCCCGTCCCATATTTTCTGGGAATCTTATCTACCGTCCTGATCGGCAAAGCCCTGCTTCAGCCCTCAGGCGACCGCCTTCTTCTTGAGCCCGGCGGCGTAACGCATGATCTCCTGCTCGGAAATCTCGTCGCCCTCGAGCACGCCGACGATACGCCCTTCGCGCATCACCGCCACTCTCGTGCAGAGGCCGATGACCTCCGGCATCTCCGAGGACACGACAATGATCGACCGGCCGTCCCGGGCGAGCGCCGAGATGAAATGATAGATCTGCTGCTTGGTGCCGACATCGATGCCGCGCGTCGGCTCGTCGATGATGATGATCTGAGGCTCGGTCTCCATGACCTTGGCGAGCAACAGCTTCTGCTGGTTTCCCCCTGACATCCGGCCGGCAACGATATTGCCGTCGCGAACCCTGATATCGAAACGGCGCTTGGCCTTTGCCATCGCGGCCGCCTCGCTTCCCGGGCTGAGATAACCGTGACGAGCGTGCCTTCCGAGCGATTGCAGTGTCAGATTGGTCACCATGCCGGAGCGCAGCAGCAGACCTTTCGACTTGCGGTCCTTGGTCATGTAGGCGAGCCCGCAACGATTGGCGGCATGCACGTCGCCGGAGGGTACCGTTTCCCCCTTGATGACCACCTCGCCCTCGAGACGGGTTCGCAACCCAGCGATCGCTTCCATCAGTTCGGTGCGGCCGGAGCCGATCATGCCGGAAAAACCGATGATCTCGCCCTTGCGCACCTCGAAGCTCGCATCCCTCACATAACCCGTCGACACCGAGGCGACACTGAGGACGACCTCCTCGTCGACATCAGGCTCGACCTTGGCGGGATAGAGGCTGGAAAGCTCGCGACCGACCATCAGCTGCGCGATCGATTCCCCGTCCAGAATGGACGTCGGAGAAGTCTTGATCCATTGGCCATCGCGCAGCACCGTGACGCGGTCGGTCAATTCCATCACCTCGTCGAGTTTGTGGGACACAAAGACGAAGCTGGTACCCTGGTCGCGAAGCTTGCGAACCTGCTTGAACAGCATATTGGTCTCTTCCCGCGACAGCACCGCGGTCGGCTCGTCCATGAACACCACCCGCGCGTCGCGGCTGATCGCCTTGGCGATTTCGACCATCTGCTTGTCGGCGATGGAAAGCGTGCTGATCAGTGCATTCTCGTCGACATGCGAACCGAGCACGTCGAGAACCTTGCGTGTCTCCGACCGCATATATTTGCGGTCGAGCATGCCGAAACGGGTGACTTCACGCCCGAGGAAGAGGCTCTCCGTCACGGTCAGATGTTCGGCGAGGTTGAATTCCTGGTGAATGATGACGATGCCGAGCGCCTCGGCGGCGCCGTTGGGCGGCAGGACGACGGGCTTGCCGTCGAGCAGGATTTCGCCGGAACTCGGCTGTTCGAAACCGGACAAAACCTTGACAAGCGTGGACTTGCCGGCGCCATTTTCACCCATGAGCGCATGGATTTCGCCGGCGCGGAGATCGAAGTTCACGCTGAAGAGGACCTGCACTCCACTGAAGGATTTGCATATGCGCCTGGCGGACAGCACCACGGGTGCGGTGTCGGCGATCTCCACGGTCATCTGATCCTCCCCAAAGCGGCTCCCCGTCCGCTCTGAAGCGTTATGTAAACCTTTACATACATCGTGTAAAGGTTTACATCGTTGATTTACACAGATCAGTTGAAGCCTGCCTTTGACCTCTCGACAAGTCTGTGTAGTGTCGCGGCGAAGACAGCCCCAAGGCAGAGCCCAGTGTCGAATTCCACGCCCGCAACCATCGAAGACGTCGCCCGGATCGCCGAGGTCTCCATCGCGACGGTTTCCCGGGCAATCCATATGCCGGAGAAGGTCGCCAACTCCACGCGCCTCAAGGTCAACCAGGCGATCGCCATCACCGGCTATACGACGAATGCCATGGCGCGCAGCCTGAGGCTCGGCCGCTCCAACATGATCCTCGTCGTGGCGCCCGATATCGGCGATCCCAATTTCTCCAACATTCTCGTCGGGCTGGAGAACGAAGCACGCGCACACGGCTACGGCATCCTGATCGGCCACACGCAGAACGATGCCCAGCGCGGCTTGGAATATCTGAAATTCTTCAATTCCAACCAGGCGGCCGGATTGATCCTCTTCACCGGCATCCTGMCCTTCGGGCATCAGACGATGACCGCGCGGCTACCGCCGAGCGTCGGCGTTTTCGAGCCCGTCTTCAACGGCGGCATTCCCTATGTCGGCGTCGACGACACCGAAGGCGCTCGGAAAGCGGTGGACCTGCTGCTGGCCGAAGGGCATCGCAAGATCGCCTTCATCGGCGATTCACGCACCCGGCTTGCCTATACCAGGCGTCGCATGGGGTACGATCCTATACCAGGCGTCGCATGGGGTACGAT
>NZ_JBFTQY010000146.1:0-5112 GCF_056399245.1 Rhizobium sp. 01N447_2 | reverse complement strand
CATAAGGACTGTCGGGACGCATCGGGTCGAGCGGCGACACGAGCTGGCCGCGCGGATAAAAGCCCGTGGCATGGTTGCTCGATGCATAGACGACCCGCTGGACCTTGTTGGTCCGCGCCGCTTCGTAGAGATTGTAAGTACCAAGCACGTTCGCATGCAGAATGGCGTTCATGTCCGTGCCGCTTGCAATACCGGCGAGATGAACCACGCCATCGACATCTTTCAGCGCAGCCGTCGCCTCGTCGAGCTTTGTAAGATCGGCCTTGACGAAGCTCTCGTTTTCGCCAAGCCCGTCAGGCTCCTGGAGATCGATCAGGCTGAGGTGCTCGACATGCGACCGAAGGAACGGGCGCAGTAGCGTCCCTACGCGTCCGGCAGCACCCGTCATGGCGACCCGTTTCATCATCTCTTCTCCCATTGTCGCTCAAACGCCCTGGAACATGCGGGCGCGAGCATTCAGTATGTGTTTTTTCATCGCATCGTGTGCTTCGGTTTCCCGGTGCGCGAAGATCGCCTCGACGATCACCGCATGCTCATCCTGGACGCTGCGGATCTGTTCCGGCGTCCGCTTCAAGCTCAAGCTTCGCGTAACGGAATGCCCGATGGCGAAATGCGGCTTAAACCACTCGCGCAGGGTAATGTGGAACTGGTTACCGGTCGCCATGGCAATTGCATCATGTAGAGCCTGGTCCTCTTCGGCGCCAAGCTCCCCGTCGCGCAGACATTGCTCGATCGAAAGAAGCGCTGCCGTTATCCGCTCCTTGTCGGCCGGCTGCCAGTTTCGTGCGGCAAGCTCCGCCGCCTCGGCTTCGAGACCGGCGCGGAATTCGAAGAACCGCTGGACATCGGCCAAGGAGCCGACCGGCACCATTTTCAGCATCGACGAATCCGGTCTTTGCCTGACATAGGAACCGGACCCTTTACGCGAAACGACCAGGCCATCGGCTCTCAAGCGTTCGAGCGCTTCGCGCACGACAGGTCTCGACGCGCCGAAATCAGCGGCGAGCTTCGTTTCCGGCGGCAGCCGTTCGTTCACCGGAAAGTTGCCGTCGGCGATCATCCCCACGATCTTCTCGTAGATGATGTCGCTGAAGCGCGTTGCGCCCCTGTTCGAAACGRCATCGACCGTAAATGTCATTCTGATCCTTTTCTCTCAACGCCATGTGCGACGGCGTTTGACGGCCGCACCCTGGCTGTCGCCGACCATAATGCTCAAGGCAGCATACAGCATCTGACAGATCTAACGTTTTTCGTCCTGTTAGCCGTGTTTTTAGCGGCACAACCTCGTATATCGATGCTGCATCGCTACGAAATTTGTAATTATCTGTCAACTCTTGTAATCATTTGGGAACGTGTCTATGGTTTCGGTCGTAGCGCCGAGGAGGGCGTCAGCGTCGGGTCGGGAGCCCGACGCATCAGCCGGTGCAAAGGCTGCGCCGGCACAAAAGGGAGGAATTCGATGGCCAAAGAAATACTGTCGCGTGGCGTCACCCGCCGCGCCGTGCTTGGTGGCATGGCTGGTGTCGCGGCGCTGTCTATCGCCGGTCGCGTGTCTGCCGCAGGCGGTGAAGCGCCGGCCCTTGCGCAACTCGCCAAGGAGGGGAAGCTGCCGCCGCTCGCCGAGCGCCTGCCGAAAAAGCCGATGGTCGTGACGCCGTTCGAGAAAGTCGGCACCTATGGCGGCTCGCTGCGCCGCGGCCTTCGCGGTTCATCCGACCATAACGGCATCCTGCGTATGGTCGGCAACCAGAGCCTTGTGCGCTGGAATCTCGATTTTACCGCTGTGCAGCCGAACCTTGCCGAACGCTGGGAAGTCAGCGACGACGCAACACAATTCACGTTCCATCTCATCGAAGGCGTGCGCTGGTCCGACGGTCATCCCTTTACGGCCGATGACGTCGTTTTCGCGATCGAAGACTGCGTCAAGAACACCGAGCTCTACAGCTCGACACCGGCGCAGCTTGCTGTCGCCGGCAAGCCGGTCACGGTCGAGAAGATTGACGACTATACGGTGAAGTTCACCTTTGCCGCGGCCAATGCGCTTTACCTGGAAAACCTCGCCACGCCGCTTGGCCAGCATCCGACGCTGTTCCCGAAGCATTACTGCAGCCAGTTCCTGCCGAAATATAATCCGAATATCGAGGCCGATGTGAAGAAGGCCGGCGTCACCAGTTGGACGGAGCTGTTCCGCAGCCGTTGCGGCGACATCGAGATCCCATCGCGATGGGGCAATGTGGATAAGCCGACGCTCGACCCATGGGTGGTCAAGGAGCCCTATGTCGGGGGGGCTACGCGCGTCGTCATGACCCGCAACCCTTATTTCTGGCAGGTCGATACCGAGGGCAACCAGCTTCCCTACATCGATGAAATCAACTTCGGCATCTCGCAGGACGTCGAATCGCTGATGCTGAATGTCATCTCCGGAAAGATCGACATCCAGGAACGCCATATCAGCGTCCTCGCCAACAAGCCGACGCTGTCCAAGAACATGGAGAAAGGCGATTATCGCCTGCTGACGCTCGTGCCTTCAGCCTCGCAACAGTGCCAGATCTATTTCAACATCACCCACAAAGATCCTGCGATGCGCAAGATGTTTGCGGATAAGGCGTTCCGGCAAGCGCTCTCGATCGGCATCAATCGCCCGGAACTCATCGATATCGTCTATTTCGGCCAGAGCGAGCCCTACCAGGCTGGGCCGCGTCCGACCCATCCCTGGTATAACGAGAAATACGCGCGCCAGTTCACCGAATATGACGCCGACAAGGCGGGCGCGATGCTCGATGAGGCCGGCTACAAGAAAGGCGGCGACGGTTTCCGGCTGCGGCCCGACGGCCAGAAGGTGTTCTTCTCGATCGACGTCATTCCGACCCTCTATCCCGACCTCGTCGATGCCCTGGAACTGGTCAAGACGCATTGGGCCCAGATCGGTATCGACATGAAGGTCAACACGATCGAGCGGGCGCTCTATTACACCCGCGGCGACGACAATGCCCATGATGCGGCGGTATGGCCGGGCCCTGGCGGTCTCGATCCGATGCTCGATCCACGCGATTTCTTCGCGTTCCATCCGCAGGGCTCGCGTTACGCCATTCCGTGGACGCTTTGGTACACCTCCAATGGTGCACGCGGCGAAGAGCCGCCGGAAAGCCAGAAGAAGCGCATGAAGCTCTTCGACGAAGCGCGTTCGACGGCTGATCTCGACAAGCGCGGCGCGATCATGAAGCAGATCTTCGACATCGCCGCGGAGGAATTCGAGACCGTCGGCCTTTGCCTTGCCGTCGGCGGCTTCGGCATCATCCGCAACAATCTGCGCAATGTTCCCGAGAAGGAGCCGGATAGCTGGTCCTGGCCCAATCCCGGCCCTGCAATGCCGCAGCAATTCACCTTCACGAGCTGATTTTCGTCTTAAGCGCCGTGCCATCAGGTACGGCGCTTTCTTTCAGTTCGCCCTCCGAGATGCCTTGCCGGTCCTGACGGCCGACAAGGCCCGGGAGGCGGCGTTCAATGCAAGAGGCGCCTCATGCTGGTCTTTATCGCCAAACGCTTCCTATGGATGATTCCGTCGCTGTTTGCCGTCAGCTTCCTGGCTTTCGTGCTGATCCAGCTGCCGCCGGGCGATTATGTCACGACCTATATTGCGACGCTGGCGGCCTCCAACGAGATCGTCGATCAGAACACGGCGGCGCAATTGCGCGAGCGCTTCGGCCTCGGCGACCCGATGCTCGTCCAATATTTCAAGTGGATATGGGGCATTCTCACACGCGGCGATTTCGGCATCTCTTTTGAATGGCAGCAGCCGGTCTCGGACCTGATCTGGGAGCGCATGGCGCTGACGCTCGTTCTGGCCCTGTCGACATTGATCGCCACCTGGGCGATCGCGCTGCCGATCGGCGTCTATTCCGCCGTGCGCAAATATTCGATCGGCGACTATTTCTTCACCGCCTTCACCTTTTTCGGCCTGGCCGTTCCGTCCTTCCTGCTGGCGCTGGTGCTGATGTATGTCGCGGCGGTCGAATTCGGACAGGATGTCGGCGGGCTGTTTTCTCCGGAATACGAGAACGCGTCCTGGAGCTTCGCCAAGATGGTCGACCTCTTCTCGCATCTCTGGCTTCCCGTCATCATTCTTGCCGTCTCCTCGACGGCGAGCCTCATCCGCGTCATGCGGGCGAACATGCTCGATGAGCTGCCGAAGCCTTACGTGACCACGGCACGGGCAAAAGGGCTCTCTGAGTTCCGGCTGCTGATGAAATATCCTCTGATGATCGCCCTCAATCCGTTCATCTCGACAATTGCCTGGCTGCTGCCCAACCTCATTTCCGGCTCGGTCGTCGTCGCCATCGTCCTCAATCTGCCAACGGCTGCTCCTTTGCTGCTGCAGGCACTGATGGCTCAGGACATGTATCTCGCCGGTGCCTTCGTCCTGCTGATCTGCGCGCTGACGCTGATAGGCTCTCTGATCAGCGATATCCTGCTTGCGCTGGTCGATCCCCGCATCCGGTTGGAATAGGAGCCTCACATGGCCGACATCACCGTTACGAACATTCCGCCGGATCGCGCCGCCGTTGCGTCGCAGTGGCAGCTCATTTGGTGGGCTTTCCGCCGGCATCGGCTGGCCATGGTGGCGCTCGTCGTCACCGTGGTGATGTATATCGTCGCCCTGCTTCCCGGCTTCTTCGCCATCAACGATCCGAACCTGCAAAATGCGCGGGCGACTTTTCACCCGCCGCAGAGATTGCATCTGATCGATACCCAGAACGGCTTCTCCTTCGGCCCGCATTATTATCCGATGAAGCTGACCCGCGATCCGGAAACGCTGGCCGCCATCTTCAAGGAGGACACGACAAAACGTGTCGACGTCCAATTCTTCGGGCGCGGCTATGAATATTCGGTGTTCGGCCTGTTCAGAACCAACATCCATCTGATCGCCTCGCCCGACAAGACGACGCCGCTGCTTCTGTTCGGCGCTGACAGGCTTGGGCGCGATGTCTTCAGCCGAACGGTGCAGGGCTCGCAGATCTCGTTGTCGATCGGCCTCGTCGGTGTCTTCTTCTCGTTGATGCTCGGCATCGTGCTCGGCGGCATCTCGGGATATTACGGCGGCCGCATCGATTT
>NZ_JBFTQY010000145.1:0-5261 GCF_056399245.1 Rhizobium sp. 01N447_2 | reverse complement strand
TTTCTCACCGAAACCTTCATCGTGCCGAAGCACCTTCTCGAGAAGGAGCCTGATCCGAACGCAGCGGCCTTCAATCAGGCACCCATTGGCACCGGCGCCTTCAAGTGGAGCCAGCGTGTGGCCGGCGACCATCTCGAACTGGCGGCGAATCCGGATTATTTTGGCGACGGTCCGTATGTCGAACAGGTCATATTCAAATACATTCCTGACCAGACGGTACTCTACACCCAGTTCAAGAGCGGCGATATCGATCTCACAGACCAGGCGTACATCACGTCCGACCACTACGACGAGGCTAGCAAGTTGCCGGGTCGGGTGGTGAGCCTGGTGCCTGGTGCCTCCGTCGAGTCGTTCTATCTGAATCTTGAGCGGCCGCAGTTCAAGGAACTTGCGGTGCGTCAGGCACTCTATGCTGCAATGGACAGAAAGGCGATCATCGACGCCCTCTATTTCGGCGTGGTGACAACGACGGAAACCTTCATGCCGAAGGAGTCGTATTATTTCAATCCGAACCTTCCGGCGCAGGAATACAATCCGGACGCAGCACGCAAGCTCCTCGACGATGCCGGCTGGGTGCCGGGGTCGGATGGGATTCGTGAGAAGAATGGAGTGAAGCTGGCGTTCAACAACTCAACGACATCCGGCAACAATCTCCGCGAGCAGGTGCAGCAGTTCCTGCAGCAGACATTCGCGGAAATTGGCGTCCAGATGACCATCTCGAATTTGCCGGCTGCCGTCATGTTTGGTGAATTCTGGCTGAAGTCACAGTTCGACACGGCGATCTCGGGCGTTACGCATCTGATTGCCGCGGATCCCGACGCCACCAACCGTCTTGCCAGCAGCGCGATTGCCGCGAAGGGTGGAAAGGGATCGAATGTCGGCCAGTATTCCAATCCGGAAGTGGATGCGCTGCTCAAGAAGGGTGCCCAGACCTTCGATCCGGAAGCACGTCGTGAAATCTATCACCGTATCCAGGAAATCGTGCGTCAGGACCTTCCCTTTCTTCCCCTGTTTGCCGCCACCTATGTGGTTGGCACAAAGGAAGGCCTTGAAGGCTGGCAACCGAATACGAACACGCGCACGGCATCATGGCATGCTGCCGGCTGGCACTGGAAGAGCTGAGTTAACCTAACGTCGCTGCTGCCGCGCGTTGCGGCGGCGGCCTCTATTGGCGCTATCACAGGGAGAGCTCAATGCGTAGCTTCCTACTTAACCGGTTCGCTCAGAGCCTTGTACTGCTTCTGATCGTTTCCGTCATCGGCTTCGTGGTCCTAAACCTGATCCCGGGTGGGCCCCTAGCACAATTTGGGCTGGATGCGAGCATGACGCAGGATGACCTGAACCGACTGACGGAGCAGTTGGGCTTGAACCGTCCTCTGTGGATCCAGTACATGGATTGGGCCTGGCGCCTTTTGAAAGGAGATTGGGGCCACTCCTTCCGCGACGGAGCGCCAGTCCTCGACGTGATCGGTCGACACCTCATGGCAACGCTGTTGCTGATGGGATCGTCTACCGTCATCGCGATTGCCATCGGTACGTGGATCGGAGTTCGCGGCGCCATAAAGCGTTATTCGATTTTCGATTACATGGCGACGGTCGGTGCGATGGTGGCCCTTTCGATCCCGACTTTTTGGTTCGGACTGATTGGCATTTACGTATTCTCGCTCAGACTTGGCTGGCTCCCGGCCGGCAACATGTACACGATCGGTGACGAGTCCGTTCTGAACTATCTTCACCATCTCATCCTGCCCAGCGTCGTGCTTGCGCTGGTGCATGTGGCCATCTGGAGCCGCTACATGCGATCGGCTACTCTCGACGTGATCAATCAGGAATTCATCAAGACGGCCCGCGCCAAAGGACTGAGCGAGCGCCGCATTCTGATGAAACACGTCATCGGAAACGCGCTTCTGCCGATGATCACGCTCGCGGGAATGCAGCTTCCCAGCGTCCTCACGGGTGCTTTGGTCACAGAGACGGTATTCACCTGGCCGGGAATGGGCCGCCTGTTCCTCGACAGCCTCGGCTACAGTGACTACCCGGTGGTGATGGGATTGCTCATGTTCTCGGCGATCCTTGTCGTAGTGAGCAACCTCGCCGCCGACATCGTTGTCGCCATCATCGATCCCCGGATCCGTCTGAGTTAAGCGCCTTAAACGCTCATCAGGAGTCAGCCATCATGACTGCCATTGCCGCAAATTCGCCCCGGGAGCGCTGGTGGAACAGCCGATCTGCGCACCGTTTCATGAACCACCATCTGGCCCTCATCGGCATGGTGATGATCGCTCTCCTGACGCTGGCATGCGTCTTAGGACCCCACTTGTTGCCGTACGATTCGCTCTATATCGATCTGCGCGCCCGCTTCGCTCCGCCGCTGACCGGCCGGCATTATCTCGGTACCGACCCGCTGGGAAGGGATCTGGCCGCCCGGTTGTTCATGGCGGGCCGGATTTCGCTCCTGGTCGGTTTCTCGGCAATGCTGCTGTCGACGCTGATCGGGACCCTTGTAGGCGTGGTGGCGGGATATAGAGGTGGCCTGGTCGGCACGGTGCTGATGCGTGCCGTGGATGGCTTCCTGTCCTTCCCATCCATCTTCCTCGTGCTTGCTCTTGCAGCTGCGCTGAAGCCAAGTCCGATCATGATTACCGTCGTTATTGCTGCCACGAGCTGGATGGAAGTTGCCCGCATTGTCGAGGCCGAAGTCCGCTCCCTGCGCGAGCGTGAATTCGTGCTGGCCGGCCGCATGCTGGGACTGAGCGCAACCCATATCATGTTCCGCGAGATCCTTCCCAATGCCATAGGTCCGATCATCGTCGCGGCCACCCTCACCATCGCCCGGGCGATCCTGATGGAGGCCTATATCAGCTTCCTCGGTTATGGAATTCAGCCGCCTCTTCCCAGCTGGGGCAACATGCTGAATGGCGCGCAGCAATATCTGGGGACCGCACCGTGGCTGGCGATCATTCCCGGCGCCGCCATCACGATCGCTGTAACCAGCTTCAATTTCATCGGCGACGGGCTGCGCGACGCGCTCGATGTTCGCGGTGATCACAGCTGAGAGAACACCATCCTAGGCGAGATGACGACGGTCTCACGCAAAGCCGTCGGCACTAGGATGTCGAAAAGGCTTCTGCCGATGACATAGGCGTAAGGACGGTGCAACAGAATTCACCTCATCGCGATCGCTGATGGGTTGGAAACCTTGCGTGTTGCCACGGATGATTGTTGAGGCTTCAAACGTGCCTGTCGGAGATGCCGGCGCACGATGCCAGAGGAATGGGTCTATGCCGGTCGAAGTTCAGAAAGTAAGTGACAGCTTTTCGTTTCCCACCGAGGTCGACGTCGCTGTCATCGGGGCGGGAATTGTGGGTACCTGCACGGCCTATGAGCTCGCCCGCAAGGGGGTGTCTGTTGCTCTGCTCGAAAAAGGTATCGTTGGCGGCGAGCAGTCAAGCCGCAATTGGGGATGGGTCCGACAGCAGAACCGCGACCTCCATGAACTTGCGCTTGCTATGTATAGTCTGCGGCGCTGGGAGGAACTGAGCACCGAGATCGGTCGCGATCTTGGCTTTCGTCGAAGCGGGATACTTTACTGCACGAAGAACGAGGCTGATGTTGCTCGGTGGGAAACGTGGGGTAAGGCTGCGCGCCTTCAAGGATTCCACAGCCAGATACTGAGCGCGTCCGAGGCCAACAATCGGGCTTCGGGTGGCACATCCTCGTGGGTCGGCGGCGTTTGGTCTCCGACCGATGGGAGAGCTGAGCCAAGTCTTGCTGTGCCTGCCATCGCGGAGGCCGCGAAGGAAAGCGGCGTATCGCTCCATCAAAACTGCGCCGTTCGGGGCCTTGACATTACCGAAGGCCGGGTAACAGGCGTGTGGACAGAGCGAGGACTTGTGAAAGCTGGCACCGTTGTTTGCGCTGGTGGAGCATGGGCTTCGCGGTTTTCTCATCGATATGGTATCGAGCTTCCGGTCGCAAACATCTCCGGCACCGCAATTAAGACGACTCCCGCGCCCGAAATCATTCAAGCGGGGTGCCTCTCGGCTTCAAACTTCGTGTTGCGACGTCGGACAGATGGCGCCTACACGATCGCCGTACCCGGACGTGGTACGCTCGACCTCACTCCGAGGGGGATGCGATACGCCTTCAAATTCTATCAGATGTACCGCAGCAAGATTGGGAAGAAGCTGAAGTACCGTCTGAGCAGCAGCTTCTGGAATGGGCCCGATGCTTTCAGGAGCTGGGAGAACGATGAAATCTCGCCGTTTGAAAAAAACCGAATTTTAGATCCCGCGCCCGACGGGGAACTCGTGAAACTCGCATTGAAGAACCTTGAAAGCGAATACCCCGCACTCAAGGGAATCGGGGTCGAACGCGCGTGGGGAGGGCTCATCGATACTTCGCCAGATCTCGTCCCCGTTATTTCAAGAGTGGAGCAATTGCCGGGTTACGTGATTGCTGCGGGGTTCAGCGGGCACGGCTTTGCCATAGGACCGGGTGCCGGCCGGTTGGTCAGCGAGATCGTGATGAACGAGACCCCGATGACCGACATCTCACCCTACAGGCTGAGCCGGTTCAGCGATGGCTCGGCGATCAGACGACCGGAAATGATGTAACGGTTGATTTGCCGTCCAAACTGCTGCTGTCGGTGTGCCGATAAACGGGCCTCGGACCGACATGGGTCGGGATATCAATCAGACAGAACAGGTCTCCAGATTCTTCTCGAGCGGGATCGTTTTCAGGAGCCAATCATAGGGAGCAAAACAGTGGTCCTCGAGCGCTACACCGTGCCGCGCCTTGTCCGGCAGCGGGCATTCATAGACCGGGAAAAGTACCTGAAATGGTACGAGGAAAGCGTCGAGAACCCGGACAAGTTCTGGGGCAAGCACGGCAAGCGGATCGACTGGTTCAAGCCCTATACCAAGGTCAAGAACACTTCCTTTACCGGCAAGGTTTCGATCAAGTGGTTCGAGGATGGTCAGACAAACGTCTCCTACAACTGCATCGACCGGCATCTGAAAACGAATGGCGACCAGGTGGCGATCATTTGGGAAGGCGACAACCCCTATATCGATAAGAAGGTCACCTATAACGAGCTCTACGAGCATGTCTGCCGGATGGCGAATGTGTTGAAGAAGCACGGCGTCAAGAAGGGCGATCGCGTCACCATCTACATGCCGATGATCCCCGAAGCCGCCTATGCGATGCTCGCCTGCGCCCGCATCGGCGCGGTGCATTCGGTCGTCTTCGGCGGTTTCTCG
>NZ_JBFTQY010000144.1:0-5280 GCF_056399245.1 Rhizobium sp. 01N447_2 | reverse complement strand
GATGACGGCTAGATTGACCGAAATGGTGGAGGCGATCCCTGTCGTATCGTCGGAAGCGGCAGGTGTTGCCCCGGTTGCGCCTGACGCCGTCGTCCACACGAAAAGTCCCGGCGCGCTCGTGCTGCCGTCGGTTTCCGAGAAGACCTGGACGAGCGATTTGGCGATCTCGTCGAGCTGGGCCTGGAATGTCGGGGCGATCTCGTCGCGAAGCTGCAGCAGCGCCTGCAGGCTGCCCGAGGCACTCGTCGTCGATCCCTCGCCGGCGTCGAGTGCAACACCGTCGATATAGATGGAATTGCCTTCCGTTCCGGCAACGTAGGTTGCCGTCGACGCGAACGTGACGGTGCGGGGAATGGTCTCGAACAGCACGGTGCCATCAGAGGTATAGAGCGCCATATCGTTATTGTCGCGCACGGTGGAGGTGACGCCGACGATCGAGGAGATCTGCTTCAGCAGCTTTTCACGCTCGTCGAGCGCCGAGGATGTATCGGTGCCGGTCGATGTGGCCAGCTTGACCGCATTGTTGRCCGCCTCGAACTGCGACAGCAGCGTATTCAGGGTGGAGACCTGAGTGGTGATCTCCGCATCCGCCTCGGTTCTGATCGACTGGACGCCRTCGCTTGCAGTATTCAACGAATTGGCAAGATCCTGCGCGGCGGTCACGGCCGATTGCGCGGCGGTCGTGTTGCTCGGGGATGTGGCGAATGTCTGGAGCGCCTGCTGGAATGCCGTGAGATAGGTACTCGGCGAGGTCTCGTAGTCATTGCCGCCCACCAGCGACTTCAGGCTTTCGAGGCCGGTTACCAGCGTCTGCTGGGCGCTGTCCTTGGCATTCGTTTGCAGATACTGGGCAAGCAGCGCCGTTTCCTGCGCCCGGCTGATGCTGACGACCTGGGCGCCGGAAAGAGACGTCGTAACCGACGCCTCCCGTCTCACATAGTCGGAATTTCCGACATTGGCGATATTGGTCGAGACGATGCTGCTTTGCTGGCCCGTAGTATTGAAAATACTTTGCACGCTGTTCAAGGCGGAGGTGAGCGACATGCCGGCGCCCTCCTATCGTTTCAGATTGACGAGGACATCCATGATATCGGAGCCGGTCTGAAACACCTTCGAATTGGCGGTATAGCTGCGCTGCGCCTCGATCATTTCCGTCAGTTCGCCGGCGAGATCGACGTTCGAGCTTTCGAGAGCACCGGACTGGATGGAGCCAAGCCCGTTCGTCTGCGGGAAGCCGGTGACCGTTACGCCGGATAATCCGTTGGCACTGTAGACGTTGCCGCTGAGCAGCGTCAGATTGTCGGGGCTGGCAACCGTCGCGAGAGGAATCTGATAGAGAGCCTTCGTCGCGCCGTTCGCATAGGAGACCGACACCACGCCGTCCGTACCGATAGACACCGAACTCACGGCACTTGCCGCCTGGCCGTCTGCCGAGCCCGTTGCCGAGAAGTCGGAGGAAAGCTGGGTGAAGTCGGAATAATCCATGGTGATCGTCTTGGCCGTCACCGGATCGACGATGTCGGTGTCGGTTGCGGAGGTTAGCTGGCCATCGGCGTCGAAGGAGAGCGTGGCAACGCTCACGGCATCGGAAGAGTAGGGAAAGGACGCCGTGCTGCCGGTGGATGCATCGGCATTGCGGTAAACCGCGACCTCCCAGGTGCTGCCGGTGACCGCGCCGCTCGCGTCCGTCGTGACGCCGGTCTTGGTGAAGTAATAGTCGTACTGGACGGTGCCGCCGAGGCTGTCATAGGCAACCAGCGACATCTTCTGCGTGTCGTCGGTGACGGTCGCCGTGTTGGCGCTCGGCAGTGTCGTCGTATCGGTGACGACGGTCGCTTCGGAGTTCAGGTTGCCGCTGAAATAAGCGCTGCTCGAAGCGACGGCGCTCAAGCCCGATTGAGAGACGTTGACCGGCACCAGGCCGTCGAAGCCGTTGACGACCACAGCCGGCACGCCGGAGTCATAGGAGTATCCCATGAGCGTGAAACCGGCGCCGTTGACGAGATTGCCGTCGCTGTCGACCGAGAAGTCGCCGGCCCGGGTGAGCACAGGCGTGCCGTCGGCGCTTTCGACGATGAAGAACCCGTCTCCCGAGATCGCCAGGTCGTAGGCCGACGTCGTATAGGAAATGTCGCCTTGCTGAGAAATTGCCTGGCGCACGGAGGTCTGAACGCCGCCTGAATTATAATTGCCCGAGGAAGACGGCAGGACCAATGACGAAAAGGACGTCGAAACGGCTTTGTAGCCGGTGGTGTTCGCGTTGGCGATATTGTCGGAAACCGTGCTGAGCCGGTTTGCCTGGGCGCTCATGCCGGAGACGGCGGTTTTCATGCTTCCAAAAATGCTCATGGCTCGATCCTTTAAGGTTTGGGAACATGCCATGTGACGAGGGGCTTCCAGGGCCCGGATGGCGGGCGCACCACATCGCTGGCGCCGGGCAAAGGCCGACACCGGTCGATGATCTGATTGTCTGGACTGACCCCGTGATGGCGATAGGCGCTTCGGCTCATCCGCGCGCTGGTTATCCGTGCGCCTGTGACGGCGCACCATTCGAACGTTTCCATATTTCGCAAGCGACCCGACTGAAGGCTCTGCCGGCTCGACTGCCGGGTCGCTTTAAAACCGTCTCAGTGCAGATCCTCCAGCGACCGCAATGGCGACGGCTTAACGACCGTCAGCTCGTGGACTGTGCAGACAATGAACCCGTGCCTGACGTGTCGAGCAGACTAAAGAGCTGGCTCGCCTGACTTTCGGTGATGTCGTCCGGCTTACCCGCCATAAACTCGTCCAATGTCACAAGCCCGTCTCCGTCCGTATCGAGATCGGAGAGCAGGGATGCAAACTGGTCATCGTCATCGTCAGCGGACGGCGGCGGTCCTTCGGGACGTTCCGACCGCTGAACGGACATGGCCTCGGTCAGCGTATCAACCGATAGCGAGCCGGAACTTTCGCTGTCGAAGCTGTCGAACAGCGTGCCGGCCTGGTCCTCGCTCAGATCGGACGGCCGACCTGCAACGAACTCGGCCTTGCTCACCTGCCCATCGCCGTCGGTATCGAGATCGGAGAGCATGGATGCAAGTTCGTCATCGTCGGAAGGTGGCGGGGGTGGCGGCCCCTCGGCGCGTTCCGACTGCTGGGCGGACATGGCCTCGGTCAGCGCATCGACCGATAGCGAGCCGGAACCTTCGCTGTCGAAGCTGTTGAACAGCGTGCCGGCTTCATCCTCCGACACATCGGACGGCCGGGCTGCGACGAACTCGGCCTTGCTCACGTACCCGTCGCCATCGCTGTCCAGCTGCGCAACGTCCATGTCTGCGCCGCCGTCCTGCTGCTCGCTGGAATCGGACTGACCGGCGAGGCCGTTCATCGTTAACGACATCAACTGCGACATGAGTTTCTCGGCGCTGTTGGTCGCGTCTTCGCTGAGCTGCTGGCTTGCGGTTGATTTTTTTGCCGAAACCGTATTACAGGATAGGGTGTCCTGGGATGCTGACGTCGAACTCTTGCTATAGGAATAGGAAGAGATCGACGTTGCGGCAGAAATGGTCGTCATAAGCGCTCCATCGATAGAGGGTGGGGATGCAACGCATTACAGAACTGATGAGTTCTCTAAATCGAAATTGCTAATGCCACAACCGAAAAAATCGTCCCTCAGAAATCGTAGTCTCCTTTCTGCGGGCGTCGGCTTGTGCTTCGATGAGGCGGTCTAGATCATTATGGATGTTGCCGACGAGCCCGTAGATGAGCCGCGCAAGCGAGGCCGGCCGAAAGTCTCAAGCGACGAGGACAAGCGGGCGCATATCGTCGAGATTGCCCGCCGCGTTTTTGTAAAATACGGCTATGCCGGAAGTACGACCGCAGTCGTCGCCAGCGAGGCGGGTGTTTCAAAACAGACGCTTTACAAGCTGTTTCAGAGCAAGGAAGAGCTGTTTGCCGCTGTGGTCGGCGCGCATCGGCGCCTGATGCTCGACTTGCCGCGGCCTGCTGAAGATATCTCGATCGCCGAGAGCCTCGAACGTATCTTCATGATCGATATGGATGAGGACAAGGACGCGGATCGTGCCGGTTTCCTGCAACTCGTCTTTCGCGAAGCGGCGCAGTTTCCCGAGCTCGTCGATATTCTGCAGCGCGAAGGCATGCTTGCCAGCCGGCAGGACCTCACCGACTGGCTGAGCCACCGCAGGGCGGAAGGCAAGTTGTCACTTGATGATCCGGCCAGCGGAGCCCGGATGCTGATGGATATGATTTTCGGCGGCATGGGTCCGCCGGAAGGGCGCGCTCAGGCCTGGCCTGATCGGGCGGTGCTGCTTGCCCATCTCAGGCGTTGCATTGCAATCTTTGCGGCGGGCGTCGGGGCCGCTTAACGCGATAAAGCCGCAATCCCTCGGCTTTGGACGTCCTGTTGCATTTTCGAATAATTATAGTACCATGTGGTTCTATTAAATTGATTCGGCCGCATGAATGCGGTCCGTATGCGCCATGAGCGGCGGCAACATCTCAGCAAACATGAAAAGTTTCAACCGTGACTGCCGGCAGGCTTTCGCGCGCGCGCTCATGCAAAGGGACAGACGTTGGTTTCCACCTATGTGAGCTACCTCTCGGTCGCCAGAAATCTGAACGCCAGTCTCTCGAGTGTGGCTTCGCAGGCAACGGTTTCCCGCGACAGTGCCTATTACAAGGAAAACATCGACAAGGTCACGACGGTCGATGAATTCATGGGCGATTATAAGCTCTACTCCTATGCCATGAAGGCCTACGGGCTCGACGACATGACATATGCCAAGGCCTTCATGAAGAAGGTGCTGGAAAGCGACCTCAGCGATTCATCGAGCTTCGCCAACAGTCTGAGCGACGGCCGCTACGCCGAATTCGCCGCCGCCTTCAAATTCGGGGGCGAGACGAAGACGGCGCAGTCAGACGTGCAGCGGGACAATCTGCTCGATGCCTATGAGGAATCCTTCGACACCGAGGCGGACGACATCGCGGACGAGACGGATTATTTTGAAGACAATATCTCGTCGATCACCTCTGTCGATGAATTTCTGTCGAGCTCCAGACTGAAGAACTATGCGCTGACGGCCTTCGGT
This sequence comes from Rhizobium sp. 01N447_2, assembly GCF_056399245.1. NCBI lineage: Bacteria > Pseudomonadati > Pseudomonadota > Alphaproteobacteria > Hyphomicrobiales > Rhizobiaceae > Rhizobium > Rhizobium sp. 01N447_2. Next base: position 193 of record NZ_JBFTQY010000144.1, on the reverse strand, counting down.
CTCAGCACCGAATACACGTCCAGCAGCTTCCTGAAGCAGGTTTTGACGAGCGATCTGGACAATGCCGACAGTTTCGTCAACCAGCTTGGCGACGACGTCTATGTCAGCCTGGCCAGGGCCTTCAACTTCAACGAGGATGGCTCGACCGACGGCGACTTGATGTCGGAGGACCAGATCTCGCTGGTATCAAGTG
>NZ_JBFTQY010000143.1:0-5699 GCF_056399245.1 Rhizobium sp. 01N447_2 | reverse complement strand
ATCCTGCAGATGCCGGTGCGCCAGCTCGGCCTGATGGTCAACGCCTTTGCCCGCGCCTCCACTTGCGGCTCGCGTCTCTTTGCCCTTCTCGACCTCGACATCGCGATCAAGGATGCGCCGGATGCGAAGGAACTGAGCCTCACCGGCGGCGTGTTGCGCTTCGAGAATGTCAGCTTCGCCTATCCGGGTTCCGAAAAACGCACCGTGCTCCAGGATGTCTCCTTCGAAGCCCGCCGCGGCCAGACGATCGGCATTGTCGGGCCTCCGGGCAGCGGCAAGTCGACGATCGCCCATCTCATTCCCCGCTTCTACGACGTCAGCGGCGGCAAAATCACGATCGACGGCCAGGACATCCGCAAGGCGACGCTGCAATCGCTGCGCAGGGCGGTTGCCGTCGTTCAGCAGGATTCCTTCCTGTTCACGACGACGATCGAAAACAACATCGCCTATGGCGACCCATGGGCGAAGGAAGGCCGCATCGAGCGCGCCAGCGAAAGCGCCCAGCTGCACAATTACGTGCTCGGCCTGCCCACAGGTTACGGCACCGTCGTCGGCGAGCGCGGCGTTTCGCTTTCCGGCGGCCAGCGGCAGCGACTTTCGATCGCCCGCGCGCTGATGCTGAGACCGGCGGTGATGGTGTTCGACGATTCGACGGCGGCGATCGATGCCGCCACCGAACAGCGCATCCGCAGCGCCATGCGCCGCTACGCCGCAGACCGCGTAACGATCATCGTCGCCCATCGCCTGAGCTCGCTGATGCATGCCGACCAGATCCTGTTCGTCGAAGACGGCCGGATCGTCGAACGCGGCACGCATGCGGCGCTGCTTTCGCTCGGCGGGCGTTACAAGGCGCTCTACGACCTTCAGGTGCGGCCGGGCGACGAGGCTTTGAGCGCCTAGCAGACAGCATATTCCCCCTCTTCCCCTGGGTGGGGAGAGGGGAACGGGTAGTGACTATGCAGGCCACCTGAAGTGTTGGCCGCGGGAGGAATGACATGGCCGAGGAACTGGAAACCGAGCGTCCCGACGTTCGCGAGGATGGACGCCGCCCACCACGGGCGGTCGTCGGTTCACATCGCGTCGAAGAGGAGATGTTCGGCAAGGCCTTCGACGGCAACATCGTCAAGCGCATCTGGGTCTTCGTCAGCCCCTATCGCCGGCAGGTCCTCTGGTCGGTCGTCGCCGTTTTGACCTTCACGATGATGCAGCTCACCATCCCGCTGATCATCCGCTATGCCATCGACCACGGCATGTCGCCGGGCGGCAACCCTTCGGCGCTGATCTGGTCGATCGTCGCCTTCACCATTGCCATCCTCATCAACTATGCGGCGAGCTACGCGCAGGAGACGCTGGTCGGCGGCGTGGCGGAAGACGTGCTCTTCGATATCCGCAAGGCGATGTTTGCGCATCTGCAGCGCGTCTCGCTCTCCTTCATGGACAAGACCGAAGTGGGACGGTTGATGTCGCGCCTGCAGGGCGACGTCAACTCGATGCAGGAATTCCTCGAAACCTCGGTGCTCTCCGTCGGCGACATCATGCTGCTCTTCGGCATCGTCTTCGTGATGCTCTATCTCGACTTCAAGCTGGGGCTGCTGACGCTCTCGGTGTTGCCGGTGCTCTTCATCGTCCGGCTGTTCTGGTTGCCGCTGGCGCGCAAGTCCTTCATGGCCGCGCACGAGACCAATTCAGTTGCCGCCGGCGCGCTTGCCGAGGCGATCCACGGCGTGCGCGCCGTCCAGAGCATGGACAGGCAGGGCGTCAACTTCACGCTCTACGACGACAAGGCGCATGCCAACCTCGAGACGCATCTGACGGCGGCGCGTTATGCGCAGGTGATGGTGCCGATCGTCGACAGCCTGACGGGCGTGGCGATGGCGCTCGTCATCGTCGTCGGTGGCGCCCGCGTTCTCAATCAGGCGCTCGATGTCGGCGTGCTCGTCGCCTTCCTGTTTTATATCCAGCGTTTCTTCGACCCGATCCGTTCTCTGACCCTGCAATATTCGGTGATGCAGCGCGCCATGGCGTCCGGCCAACGGCTGACCGAGGTGCTTGACGTGCCTGTCGACATCAAGGATGCACCCGGTGCCACGGCGCTGTCGCGCGACATGGACGGCTCGGTGGAGTTCAAGGACGTCGTCTTCGGCTACAATCCGAAACATCCGGTGCTGAAACATGTGAGCTTCAAGGTCAATCCCGGCGAGACGGTGGCGCTGGTCGGGCCGACGGGGTCCGGCAAATCGAGCTGCATGTCGCTGATCCATCGCTTTTACGATGTGCAGCAGGGCCAGGTGCTGGTCGGTGGCCATGATGTGCGTGATCTGACGCAGGATTCGCTCGGAGCGCAGATCGCCATGGTGCTGCAGGAACCCTTCCTCTTCACCGGAACGGTCTTCGAGAATATTCGCTACCACATGCACGAGGCGACGCGCGAACAGGTGATCGAGGCGGCGAAGGCCGTTGGCGCGCACGAGTTCATCATGCGCCTGCCGGAGGGCTACGACAGCGTTCTCGGCGAGCGCGGCGGCAATCTCTCGCTTGGCCAGCGCCAGCTTTTAAGCTTTGCTCGCGCGCTGGTGGCGGATGCGAAGATCCTCGTGCTCGACGAAGCGACGGCCAATATCGACAGCTATACCGAGATGCTGATCCAGAAGGCGCTGGTGAAGCTGCTCGAAAACCGCACCGGCCTCGTCATCGCCCATCGCCTCGCGACGATCCGCGAGGCGGATCGCATCATCGTGCTGCAGAACGGCGAAATCATCGAAAGCGGCAACCACCATCAGCTGATGAAGAATGGCAAGCTCTATTCGAAGCTCTATAATCTCAACTACGCGTCCTTCGACGACATTCCCGAAGATGTGCTGGAAGAGACGACGGCTGCCCACTCGGCGACCTAGAGCATTTCCGTTTTTCTTCGACGCTCTACAACCGCTTCATTCGCTGGAGCCGGTTCGGCGTGTTCGACAGGATTCTCACCGCTTCGGCCGGCGAAGGCCCCAAGCCCCGAGCATATCATGATCGACGCAACATATCTGAAGGTCTACGCACCGCGGCAAGCCTTCTAAAAAAAGGATGTGCGGTCTGAACTCGCAGCTCCATGCCGTCTGCGATGGTGATGGCCGGCGACTCATGCTGCTCTCTGAAGGCCAGCGACCACAAGGGCGCAAGGATCGTGCTCAACGCATTGCCCAAAGCAGATTGCCTCATCGCCGATAAGGGCTGCGACAGCACCTGGTTCCCCGAAGAGCTCCTCGCCAGGGGAATCGAGCCCTGCATCCCGTCCTCAAAAAGCCGGAAGAAACCATACCTCTACGCCAAGGCTCTCTATCGTCGCAGACACAAAATCGAAAACCTATTCGCCAAACTCAAGGATTGGAGGCGTATCGCAATACGTTGTGACCGATGTTCCCACACCTTCTTCTCGGCAATCTGCATCGCAGCTTCCGTCATCTTCTGGCTGCGATTAACGAGTTCCAAATCGTTCGATAAGCATCTCAGTGAGGGTTCGCACTTTTCGAGAGGGATACTGGCCGGGCGGCCTCACGACGAAGATGCCGGCTGGCGGAATCGGATGACGCGTCATGATCGGCACCAGTGCACCCGAACAAATATGGTCCGCGACAAGCGGTTCTGGCAGATAGGCGACCCCCACTCCATCCAGAGCGGCCGCTACGAGGGACATTGCGTTATCAGCTATGAAGCGTCCCTGGGGACGCACCGTGACAATCTCGTCGCCATCCATGAATTGCCACTTCTCGGCGTCCCGCATAACGACTTGGTGATTCACAATCTCGTCCGGTGTCTCGGGGGCACCGTGAGCCTCGATGTAGGCAGGACTCGCAACCAGCTTGCCAAAGATCGGCCCGATACGTCTTGCGACGAGGTTCGAGTCCGAAAGATGCCCCAGCCGAATTGCGCAATCAAAACCCTCTCCGACGAGATCTACGAAGCGATCAGTATAGGAAGAAAGGATTTGTAGTTGCGGGTGTCGGCTAGCCATCTGGGAGAGGACGGGAGCAAAATAGGTCGGGCCAAATGACAGTGGCGCGGCTACGCGCATACGGCCTCGAAGCTCACCGGCGGGCAGGATCGTTTCGCGCACCACATCCAAGTCAGCAGAAACCCGTGCTGCGTAATCCCTCAATGTACAACCTGCTTCCGTGAGCGCGATACCACGGGTCGTCCTTGCAAATAGCTGTGCGCCGAGTTCCGCCTCAAGCCTGGTGATCCGCCGGCTGATCAYCGACTTGGAGATGCCCAGTCGCAGCGCTGCAGACGATATTCCGCCGGCATCAGCAACTTCGACAAATATTCTTAAGTCCTCAAGTTCCACAAAGCGTTCCTTATTTTGCAACACGGCTTCACACGACCGAGGACTACCAAGGCAAAGAGGAGGATGACACCTTCGCTGCGGCTGACTCTCCCACGAGGGCTCCTCGCAACGTGCCTACGAACCGCCAATATAGGATTTATTCCATAATCTTTCTAACGGCTTCAATCACTTCTTCGTCCATCGCACGCGTCCGTAAGCGCCGGCTTGCGCATGACCGCAATTCGCAAAAATCAGTCGAACGAGGGTAAAATGATCAGAAAAATATTCATCGCGTTTGTGACAAGTTTTTCTTTCTCTGCGGTTCAGGCACAAGCGACGCAGGAACAGCCCGGTGCTGATCTGATCGTTTTCAACGCAAAGATCTTTACCGGCAACCGTGCGCAGCCCGAAGCTTCCGCTTTAGCCATCAAGGAAGGCCGCATCTATTCCGTAGGCTTGGATGCGGACATTCTCAGTCTGACAAATTCGCAGACCAGGGTGATTGATGCGCGCAGCCGCAGGCTCATCCCCGGCATCATCGATGCCCACATACATGTCCTCAACGACTTGGCCTATAACTACAATGTTCGATGGGATGGTGTGCCGACGCTGCGTCGCGCATTGGCCATGCTGAGCGAGCAGGCCGCACGCACGCCGGAGGGCCAATGGGTCAAGGTCATTGGAGGCTGGTCACCCTACCAATTCGAGGAGAACCGCTTCCCCACGCTGGATGAATTGCGCAGCGCCGTGCCCGATCGCCCCATGATCGTGCAATATGCTTATAACCAAGCCTTCTTGAACAAGCAGGCGATGGAGGCGCTTGGCGTGGGTACCGATCGGTTCCCAAAGGTGCCGGACACCGAATTCGAAAAGGACAGCCACGGTAATCCCACTGGGGTGGTCCATGGCTATACTTGGTTGTTTCTCGCCCTCGAGAGCATGGTGCCGCAGCCCACGTTCGACGAACAAGTGAGTTCGTTGATCTATAGCATTCACGGTCTGAACCGGTTCGGCGTGACCTCGATCGTCGATAACGGCGGCAGGTGGCCATACCCCAAGGCCCAGGCGAGGGTAGACGTGCTTGCACGAGACAACCGCCTCAATGTGCGCATGCCGTTTGTGGACTTGCAACTCGGCGACGGCGGGCCGGTAAACATGGTGGATCTGGAAATCGAGGCGATCACGAAAACGGCGCCGATAAGTGCAGGGCAAAACCTCCACCCCACCCTGGCACATGGCCATGAATATCGAGGCGCCGGGGAGGTTCTGAGCGGGGAAGTGCACGATCATGAGAACTTCGACCGTCCGGCCGTCATCATCGAGCCTGAGAAGATGCGGCGCTTCGTCGAGCAGGATGTGATGAAGCTGGTCCAGCGGCGTATCCCCGCGC
>NZ_JBFTQY010000142.1:0-5720 GCF_056399245.1 Rhizobium sp. 01N447_2 | reverse complement strand
GAGGTGCAGCCCTCCGGCTATCCGAACCGCTTTATGAACTCGCTGATCGTCGCCATCACGTCCACGGTGCTGGCCGTCGGCATGGGAACCTTCACAGCCTACGGCTTCTCGCGCTTCAAAGTGAAGGGGGAGGCAGACCTTCTCTTCTTCATCCTGTCGACGCGCATGCTGCCGCCCGTCGTCGTGGCGATCCCGATGTTCCTCATGTACCGCGTCGTCGGCCTCAACGACACGCATTGGGGCCTCATCATCCTCTACACTGCCTTCAACCTTTCCTTCTCCGTTTGGCTGATGAAGGGGTTCATCGACGAGATCCCTAGGGAATACGAGGAGGCCGCACTCGTCGACGGTTACACGCGGATGGAGGCCTTTTTCAAGATCGTCATCCCGGAAGCGGCGACCGGCATCGCCGCGACCGCGGTCTTCTGCTTCATCACGGCCTGGAACGAATATGCATTTGCGCTGATCATGACGAACCGGCGCGCGCAAACGGCCCCACCCTTCATTCCGAGCCAGGTCGGCTCAGGCCTGCCGGATTGGACGGTCATTGCGGCCGGCACATTCCTGTTCCTGCTACCGGTCGCCATCTTCACCTTCCTGCTCAGGAACCATCTCCTGCGCGGCATGAGCTTCGGAGCGATCCGCAAATGACCTTCCGCGCCTTGAACCAGAAATATCTCGAACCCGCCTCGCAGTATCTGATGATCCTCGGCATCATCGCGCTCTGCCAGCCCTGGAACCTGTTTCTGCATCGCTACGGCATGACGATGACGCTCGTCGGACTGATCGCCTTCATGGTGACGACCAAAATCCCGCGGGACGCGCAACCAGACGAAGGCAGCCATTCATGACGCAGATCGAACTTCGCGGGATTCAGAAATATTTCGGTGCCGTCCAGGTCATCAAAGACCTTAATCTCGCCATCGCCGACAATGAATTCATCGTGCTGCTTGGACAATCGGGCTGCGGAAAGACGACGACATTGCGCGCCGTCGCGGGGCTGGAAACCATCGACGAAGGCGATATTCTGATCGACGGGCAGCCGGTGCAGCATATCAAGGCATCCGGCAGGGACATCGCCATGGTGTTCCAATCCTTCTCGCTCTATCCGCACATGACGGTCTACGAGAACATCGCCTTCCCGCTCCGCGCTACCCGGATGAGCCGTGCCGATGTCGATGCGTCGGTCCGCGAGATCGCCGGTGTGCTGCGCATCACCGGTCTGCTGGCCCGCAAGCCTTCGGCGCTGTCAGGCGGCGACATGCAGCGTGTCGCGATCGGCCGCGCGCTCGTGCGACGCCCAAAGGCCATGCTGATGGACGAGCCGATCGGTGCGCTCGACGCGAAGCTGCGCGAGGAGATGCGGGCGGAAATCAAGCGCCTGCATATCAAGCAGGGTTCAACCACCATCTACGTGACGCATGACCAGGTGGAGGCCATGTCGCTCGCCGACCGCATCGTCATCATGCACGAGGGCATCCTCCAGCAGATCGGCACGCCGGAAGAGGTTTACGCGCAACCCGCCAACACGTTCGTCGCCCAGTTCGTCGGAAGCCCGGTCATGAACATGGCGCCGGCGACCATCAGCGAAACGGGCGGCCATGCGAGCGTGCAGGTCGGCGACGCGGTAACGGGCTTCGAGTTCCCCGCTGCACTGGCCAACCGCCTCTCTGACGCAAGGGCCGAGAACGGCAAGCTGACACTCGGGGTCCGGCCTGAGGGCGTGCTTGTTTCACGGGAGGCCCGCGAGGGCTTCATGCCGGTCGAAGCGCATATCATCGAGCCTCTGGGCTCGCACGACATCGTGGACCTGAAGGTCGGTCACCAGATGATCAGGGCACGCACCAAGAGCGGTTTCGTGCCTGGTCCCGGCGAAGCCGTCTGGGCACGCATCGACCCCGCCCAGGCACATTTCTTCAACACCGCGACCGGGTCGTCGCTGGGGATCAGACTCTGATGGCGCATATCGAACTCAAGGGCATCACCAAGACCTTCGGCAGCCACACGGCGCTGAAAAACCTGAACATCGACATTGCTGACGGCGAGTTCTTCGTGCTGCTCGGGCAGACCGGCGCCGGCAAGACGACGACGCTGCGGCTGATCGCCGGTCTCGAGAAGCCGACCGCAGGCCAGATCTTCATCGACGGGCAGGACGTCGCCGACTGGGGTGCCGCCGAGCGCGACGTGGCCCTGGTGCTTCAGCAATATTCGCTTTACCCGCGCTATACGGTGCGGGAGAACCTGGAATTTCCATTGAAATCCCGTATCCGTCGCGTTGAACCCGGAGAAATCAAGGAGCGCGTCGACCGCGTTGCGAAGACTCTGCGCATCGAGCATCTGCTCGACCGCAAGACGGACCGGCTGTCGGGAGGCGAGATGCAGCGCGTATCGATCGGCCGGGCCATCGTGCGCAAACCGCGGGTCTTCTTGATGGACGAACCGCTTTCGGCGCTCGACGCGAAGCTTCGCGAAGCACTTCGCACCGAGCTGAAAAACCTGCAGATGAACCTCGGCGCGACCTTCCTCTTCGTCACTCACGACCAGATAGAGGCCATGTCAATGGGCGACAAGATCGGCGTCCTGAACAATGGTCAACTGGTGCAGACGGGTACGCCGCAGGAGATCTACAGAAACCCGGTCAACACCTTCGTCGCGCGTGCGGTCGGCTCGCCGCCGATGAACCTGATCGCCGGCACGCTTGCCGGCGGCGAGGCAGTGGCCAGCGAGGGCTATCGGCTGCCCCTCGGCAACGGACACGGGATCGCGACAGACGGTCGCCCGCTCACCTTCGGCATCCGTCCCGAGGACATTTTTCTCGACAGCGGCGCGCCCGGCGAAGCACGGGTCCACGACGTGGAAAACCATGGTGTCGAAAAGATCGTGACGCTGCGTACCGGCGAGAAGTTCATCCACGCGACCGTGCCGACACAGACGGCGCTTCGGATCGAAGATGAGGTTCGCTTTTCGTGGAATCCGGAAAAGGTCGTGCTGTTTGACGCCGGAAGCGGTGTAAGCCTGCGGCACGCGGGCTGACCTGATCGGTCCGAAGGATGCCAGCGGTCTCGGCGGCACGGCAGGGGCAGTGAGCGTTTCGAGTTGTCGCGACGAGGCGCTATGCGGGAAAGCGCCGGCGATAGTGTTCTACCACTTCAGGATTGCGCAAATTAACGGGCAAGTCGCCCTTGATGACGCGCAGGGCTTCGCTCGCCGCGCCTGTTCCCATGCGCATCATGCTCTCTTCCGTCAGACCAGCGAGATGCGGCGTCACGATGACGTTGTCAAAGCCGAAATAGGGATGGTCGAGCGGTAGCGGCTGCGTTGCGAAGACGTCGAGCGCGGCTCCGCCGATGCGACCATCGCGCAGCGCCTCGATCAACGCCGCATCGTCGATCACGGGGCCGCGCGAGACGTTGACCAGAATGGCCGCGGGCTTCATGCGCCCGATGCGACCGGCATTGAGCAAGCCGGTCGTCTCCGGCGTCAGCGGGCAGCAGAGCACCACGATGTCGGCCGTCGCCACAAGCTCATCGATCGTCAGGAAACGCGCGCCGTCCGGCACGCTTTCCGGCGACCGGCTCGTGGCGACCACCTCCAGGCCGAAACCGAACTTCGCGATCTGGAAGATCGCCTTGCCGACATTGCCCATTCCGACGATGCCGATGATGCGGCCGGCGAGGTCGACGGCCGTGTCCGATTGGGCGCGGCCCGCCGCCCAGCCGGTCTGACGCAGTTCGCGGTCCATCGCGCGAAAGCGCCGTAGCAGGGCCAGTGTCACGAGGAAGACATGCTCGGCGACAGTCGAGGCATTGGCGCCCGGGACGTTGGCGACAAGCACGCCGGCACGGGTCGCCGCATCCAACGGCACCATGTCGAGCCCGGCGCCATGGCGGATCGCAGCGCGAAGCGCCGGCGCATCCTCGAAGAAGGCCGGCGGGATCGGCGCGCGTACGATGACGATGCCCGCGCCGCGGCCTTCTCGCAGCAATGTTTCGGGATCGGGCGCGGAAGCGACGCGCAGATCACCCGCAGCCTCAAGCATGGACTTGGCCGCAGGGTGCAGGGGATGTGTGGAAAAGATGAAGCTCATCGGCCCTCCCGCCGGTTGCGCCTATTCGGCTGTCGTCGCTGGACCGCCGATGAGACCCTTCCAATAGCTTTCCGCACCTTGAAGATGCGCGCTCATCAGCGCCTGGGCCAGATTGCCGTCTCGGGCAAGCAGCGCCTCGTAGATGCGGATGTGTTCCTCATGCGAGCGCCGGCTGCGGGCGGCGTCGGCAAAATAGATCGGCAGGCGGTGCTCGCCCATGACGTAATAGACGCTGCACACCCGATGGAAGACGCTGTTCTTGGTGGCTCGGACGATCTCCAAATGGAAGTCCCGGTCCTCGCGCGCCAGCCCCTCGCCGGCGGCAAGCTTCGCCTCCGACGCAGCGAGGATATCGCGCAAGTGCTGGTAATTCTCCTCCGTCGCCCGATCGCAGGCGAGCTCCGCGGCCTTGATCTCATGGATCTTGCGAAGCTCCACAGTCTCGTAGATCAGGATAGGATCAAGCGGCACGCCGGCGCGGGCAAAAAGCGCCATTGCCTCCACGCTCGCCTCCGTGGTCGTCAGATAGATTCCCGACTTGGCTCGGCGCTCGACGATGCGCATTGCCTCCAGAATGGCCAGTGCCTCGCGGATTTGGCCCCGGCTGACGCCGAAATGCTCCGCAAGCTCTCGCTCCGAAGGCGTACGGCCGTTGCCGCTCGAGTTCGAGAAAAGATGGGCCGCGAGATCGGAGAGGAGGGAGTTTTCTTTCATCGTCACTGTCTTTGCGCGTGAGTCTCCAGGACCCGCTGATTGATCGTGAAGCCCAGGCCAGGCCTGTCCGGGATCTCTACCATACCGTCTTTCACCGACACAGTGTCCTCGACAAGATCATGGATCATCGGATTGGCGCCGAGCGAATATTCGATGATGAAGCTTGCCGGGGAAGCGGCGCACAAGTGCAGGCCGGAGAAGAAGCAGGGCGCACCGGCCCAAAGATGCGGCGCGAAACGGAGGTTGAAGGCGCTGGCGAGCGAACTGATGCGCATCGCCTCCGTAATGCCGCCGCAGAAGGCGGGATCCGGCTGGAATATGTCGGCGGCCCGAAGCATGGCAAGATCTCGGAAGGCAAAACGCGTCGCCTCGCTCTCACCCGCAGCGATCGGCACGTTCCCAGCCGCGCGCACCTCCGCCATGCCCGGCTTGTCATCCGCTATCACCGGCTCCTCGAACCAGGCGAGGTCGCAATCGGCGACCATCTGGATGAAGCGCTTTGCCTCCGCAACAGTATAGGTGCCGTGCGCATCGACCATTAGGTCGACGTCGGGGCCGATTGCCTTGCGAGCCGCCCGCACGCGCGATGCCGAGACATGCAGCGCACGATCCATCGCACCGACGCGCATCTTGACTGACTTGAAACCACCGGCCGCGACATAGGACCGGAGCTGTTCACCGATCCGGTCCACGCTCTCCCAACCGCCCGAGGCATAGGCGGGCAACCTGTCCGCCTTGCGCCCACCCAGCAGCTTCCAGACGGGGACGCCGAGCGACTTGCCGAGAATGTCCCAGAGCKCTATGTCGACCGCGCTGATCGCCGCGACGGAAAGGCCGCGCCGCGCGATCTCGGGCATGGCGTGACCGGAACTCGCCGCCGTCTCGTGGCGTACGCCGTTATAGAGCATCTCCCATATGG
>NZ_JBFTQY010000141.1:0-5787 GCF_056399245.1 Rhizobium sp. 01N447_2 | reverse complement strand
GCGTACGCCGTTATAGAGCATCTCCCATATGGTGGAGATGTCGGCGGGATCGCGGTCGATGAGCTTCGGCCCAATTTCGTGATTGAGCATGTGGACCAGCGTGCCATAGGTTCCCGAACTGCCCGCGGCATTCTTGCCCTCTCCCCAGCCGACGATGCCGTCGTMCGTTTCGATCCGCAGGATCGCACTATCGAAGGTCGTCAGTCGGCCGAAGTCGCTGCGGTGCTGACGGCTCGCCTCGATGGGAATTTTGATCCACCAGGCCTCTACGGTCTTGATGCGCATGTCTCGGATCCCCTGCCCCTCACGGCCCGCGAGCCGCAGGGCATATTCTTTCCGTTCGTTACTTGATCAGCGGCAGGATCGTCTCGGCAGTGATCCGCATCTGATCGTCGTAGAACTTCTCAGTGAGAAGGCTCGAGCCGTGGTCCTGGATAAATTTCAGTTGCTCCGGGGGAATATCGACGGGGTTGCGCTCGACCATGTCCGGATATTTTGAGGCCGGCGTRCGGTCGACCGGMGCSACGAAYTCGTTGGTGASSGCGCCGTCRTASCCGATCTCCTTCAGCGTGCCGAYGATCTTCGGCCAGTCGAGCTGGCCGAGGCCGGCGGCAAAACGATTGTTATCGGCGACGTGGAAATCGAACAGGCGCTTTCCAGCGAGCCGGATCGCTTCATACATGTCTTCCTCCTCGATGTTCAGGTGGAAGGCATCAAGGCAAACCCCGCATTCGGGGCTGACGGCATCGGCGAGCGCCAGCGCTTGGGCGGCACGGTTGAAGAAATAGGTCTCGAAGCGGTTGAGCGGCTCGACGGCAATGCGCACGCCCCTCTTCTGGGCATGGGCAAAACACTCCTTGGTAGCGTCCACCACCCATGTCCACTCTTCTTCCTCGGTGCCATCCGGCACCACCTTTCCGACGGTCGCCGGCACCAGGGTGACGATCTCCCCCTCGAGTTCGCTGACCATGGTGATGACGCTCTTGACATAGTCCACCGACCTGGCGCGCTGGCCTTCATCCCTGGCGGCAAGATTGCGCTCGCCGAGCGTCAGGGTGACGGCACCCCAGCAGCGGATGCCGTGCTCTTTCAGCAGCGCGCGCGTCTCATTGACGTCGTATTGTGCCGGCTCGCCGGATATCTCGATGCTTTCGTAGCCATATTTCTTGATGCGCTTCAGCGTGACGGCGAGCGGCTCGGCCCGCATCCAGTTGTGTGTCGAAAGATGCATAAGGTCCTCCCAGACAGGTGCAGCACGGTCCACCGCCAATCGGGCGGCAAAAGGTCATGTTGTCGTTGGCCACTCTCGCCCATCCTCGGCAATCTGGTTTGGCCAATTCTCGTCATTTGAAAGCTCTAGCTCAATTCTTAACCCTCTGCAAGACGGGGCCAAAAGGTCGATATTTCTTTAAACGATCGATATTTAATCCTGCATTTCCCGCTTAGGCGCGAATCCAGCATCTCAAGCGTGCAATTAACTGGCTTGACCAGATTCGAAGATTTGGTATGACCAGATCTGGAAAAGTGATAGGGCGTTGAAATCGTCGCGCAGTGGCCACAGGGCCAAGTGGAGGGGAGATGAAGATCGGCATGTGCATGTTCCTCTGGACGACAAGTGTCGGCCGGAAACACGAGGCACTGTTACGCGATATCAAGGACACGGGGTTTGACGGTGTCGAGATCCCGATCTTTTCCGGCACACCCGACGACTACCATCGGCTGGCAGACATGCTTGACCGGATCGGCCTGGAACGGACCGCCGTTTCCGCCATGGGCGATCCGCAGATGAACCTGATCGCCGCCGACGCCCAGACCCGCAGACGCGGCATCGACTACATGAAATGGGCTATCGACTGCAGCGATGCGCTGGGTGCAACGATGCTGAGCGGGCCGCTGCATTCGACGCTCGGCAAATTTTCCGGCAGCGGACCGAGCGCGGCGGAACTCAAGCGCTCGGTTTCCTCGCAACGCGCGATCGGCGATCATGCAGCAAAGCATGGCATCACGATCGGGCTTGAGGCGCTGAACCGCTTCGAATGCTACCTGTTCAACACGATGGACGATCTTGCGGCCCATATCGACGCGGTCGGACACCCGCATATCCGCGCCATGTACGACACGTTCCACAGCAATATCGAAGAGACCGACCCCATCGGCGCGTTCACGCGAAACAGTGATCACATCGTCCATGTCCACATTTCGGAGAACGACCGCGGCGTACCCGGTCGTGGCAACATTCCCTGGGCGGAGACGTTTAGGGCGCTACGCGCGAGCGGCTACGACGGGTGGCTGACAATCGAGGCCTTCGGCCGGGCGCTCAAGGAGCTCGCCGCCGCAACAAAGGTCTGGCGCGACTTTTCCGAGACACCGGAATCGGTCTATCGCGAAGGCTACCGCCATATCCGCGATGGATGGCACGCGGCGATATGACTACCAACCGATTCTCGCCGCGGTCGATAAGGGAACCATCGGCCTGAACGCTGCACTGGCAGGCACGCCTTACGCCTGAGCAATCAACTTCTGCCTGCTCTCATTGAGCACCCAGGTTCCCTTGCATATCGGAGAGATTTCCGAAGGCGTCCGCTCAGGAGACATCCCCTCAGGAAACCAGGGACATCGGGGGGCGGGCGGCGGGCGATGCCTTGCGGATATCGGCGGTCTGAAAGTGGGAGATTCTTTCGTTCAACACTTCCACCTGATGCCGGAGCCGATGAATCTCCGCGGTGTTTTCCTCCACCATGGCGGCATTGTGCTGGGTGATGTGCTCGACATCGCGAACGGCGTTGTTGACCTCGTCAATCCCCTTGTATTGCGTGGTCGTCGAAGACGAGATGACTTGCACCAGCCCATTGATCGAGGTGAAACGGTCCATGATGGATGACAGCGCCTGGCCGGTCTCCTCGACGAGCTGGACGCCTGCGCCAACTTGTGATGCGCTGGTGGAAATCAGGCCCTTGATCTCACGGGCGGCCGTGGCGCAACGTTGCGCAAGCTCACGCACCTCCTGCGCGACGACAGCAAAGCCTCGGCCCGCCTCTCCAGCCCGGGCCGCTTCCACACCCGCGTTGAGCGCGAGGAGATTGGTCTGGAAAGCAATCTCGTCGATCACGCCGATGATGCTGGTGACTTTTTCGGATGACCGGTTGATGGCGCCCATGGCGTCGATCGCCTTGGCGACAACGGCCGCGGAGTGCTCCGCCTGGCGGTGCGCCTCGGCGACCGAAAGCGACGTCTGACGGGCGTTTTCGGCCGTCGTTCGCACGCTGGCGGTGAGTTCGCCCAGCACCCGCGAACTCTCCTCGAGGGACGCGGCCTGTTGTTCCGTGCGGCGGGCCAGATCGTCGGCGGCGCCGGAAAGGTTGGTGCTGCCCTCGGCGATCTCGTAGGTCGTGTTGCGCACCTCGGCGAGCGTCAGGCGCAGCGCATCGATGGCGTGATTATAGGTGCGCGCCATCGCGACATAATCTGTGGCCAGATCCTCGCTCATCACAGCTGCAAGGTTGCCATCGGCGAGTTTGCCGAGCATTTCCGACAGGGCGGTGAGAGCCTCGCTCTGTTCGGCCTCGATACGCGCCTGCTCAGCCGCGCGGCGGGCTTGCTCCAGTTCGTCTCGCGCCCTGTTTGTTTCGGCAAGCTCTTCCAGCCTGGTCTTCTCAAGCGCATGATCACGGAAGACGGTGACGGATCGGATCATGTCGCCGATCTCGTCGCCGCGCTTGCCGTCGCCGATCTTGACGTTCAGATCGCCGTCGGCCAGTCTCATCATCGTCTGGGTGATCCGCATCAGCGGCCCGCGCAGCGTTTCGATCAGCATGAGACCGCCGATGATCGCTAGCACGGTGCCCACAATCATTGCCGACAGCGACATTGTCGCCGAGCGCTGGCTGATTTCCTTGCCGCTCTCCTGCGCCGTGCTGACGAACTGCTCGAGCGTATGACTTGCCGACGCCACCAGCTCCGTCGCGGCCTCCTTGTTGCCCCGCCAGCGATCGGCGATCGATATCAAAAGCGACGTGTGCTTTTCGATTGCGGAAAGCGACGGCTCGATTTTCTTGGCAAGATCCTGCAACGCGGCGTTTCGCCCGCTCAAAGGCACAAGCTTTGCAGCGCTTTCGCGCAGCGCCTTGAGATCTGTGAGAACCGCATCCCTCGCTTCGGCATCCACCCGTCTGTTCAATTCGCTCAAGTGCAAGCGCAGATCGTCAATGGATTTGAAAGCGGCATTGACGATCGCCACCATCGAGCGAAGCGTTGATATACTCGCATCCATGCCGGCAAAGCGCTCGATTGCCGTGTCCGCATTGGCAGCGGCGAGCTTTGCAAACTGCTCCTCGAGATATTGCAGTTCCTGGTCGAGGGGAGCGTAAGTGTCCAGCGTCAGATTGCTACCTTCCTTGGCCATTGCAGCGAGCCTGTCCAAGAGTGGATTCAGCAACGCGATCTGGCTTTGAGCCTTCTCGGACGCAAGCGTCACACTCGCGCCCGCTTCTTTGACGAGCGGTGGCAGCAGGCTGCTGACGGCCTTGGCCAGATCCTCAGGGGTGGTTGCTCGTGCGGTTGCCTTGCGCAATTTCGCAATGCGCTCTCCGAGGCCCTTATAGGCCGAGGCATCGAGAAGAAGTGCCCGGACGAAGGCCTCTTTTCCGTTCGCCTGATCCTGAAGCACGTCGAGTTGCTGGCGGGCGCTCTGACTTTCCTTAAACAGCCGCGCCACCTCGTCGTCGATTGCCTGTTCCGTATTGGCGCGCTCCTGTGACACTGCCCATAATGTGTCGGCGCCGCCCTGCATCTTGGCCCCGAGTTCGCGCACCGCGGAGATCTGTTGCTTCTGCGCCGGATCGGCCAACATCGCATCAAGTGTCGCCGCGCCCTTCTCCTGATCCGAGATGCTGGCGATCAACCAATCGCGCGTGGCCGCACTCGGAAGATCGGTAAACGCAGTCAGCGCGGATCGCAGTTGCTGAAAACTGGAAAGGGTTTCGATCGTCTGCCGGGTCAGGGTCATCTGGCCGTTGAGCGTACCGGCAGTGAAATAACCGAAAAGGCCGATGCCAGCTATCAGGACGATCAGGGGCACCAGAAACAAGAGGATCTTCGTCACGATCCGCATGCGTTGCAACAGTCGATCAATCAGCGCCATGGATGGCCCCCGCCCCAGTAAAAATTGGCTCTTTTCCGGCGCGACCCCTCGCCTTGGCTCACTGCACCAGCGGTCATGTCACGATGACCGCCGGTAGCTGGATCGCGCCAAGCCGCCACAGTAGTCACAACTGTTAAAAAAATGGTCAATGGTGTCGAGTTTGGCGCATGTGCGGCGAGGGCGCATTTTCAGCGCCCTCGTCCCGTTACTCAGCCAATGGCCATCAGGCTTGCATTGCTGCGGGCAGCCGCGGTGTTGATCGACGTCGACGCCTCCTCCAGCAGCCAATTCAAAGCACTAGGCTTCGGGATCGCCCGCCAATTCCTCGGTCGTCGCGGCGTGGACCAGCAGAAGCGGTCTGGCCGGTGAGCGATGAAGCTAAAACCGTTCCGCTCGGGACGCAAGGCCAAGGTGTCTAAGAGGTAGCCTGAGCCTCCTCGAAATCCCTGAGCCGACCCAAACATCTACATCCCAAGCCCCAAGGTCCTGCCCCGCTTCAGCGAGCGCTCCAACTCCATCTGCTGCGTGAGTTCTGCACGATGACTGCGGTCGGCAAGGCGGACGACCTGGCGGATCCGCTCGATGTCCCCAGCCTGATCGGGACCCATTCGCTTCAGCTGATCTGCGAGATCTGAGGGATCGGCGCG
>NZ_JBFTQY010000140.1:0-6259 GCF_056399245.1 Rhizobium sp. 01N447_2 | reverse complement strand
GCATATGGGCTGCCGACTACGGCATGCGCAACGCTGGTGACCTCGAGACCGTTGCTGATCTAAATCCCACCTGTCTCGACGACGGAAAGTCGGCCGCCCAGTATTTTAGGCTGTTCGACGAGGTCGTCTCCTAACATTGTAAAAAGAAAGGCCATTCTTATGGCGATAACGGGCAAAGATGCGAAGATATCTACTTAGTTTGATAAAACTCCTTATGATAAATGAGAAGAAATATGAAATTTGTGCGTTAATTATCGGGCTTTTTCTATCGGTGTTGGCTTGGATTCCATTCATTGCTATTGCAGCAACATTATCTTCCGCGTTTGCGATAGACGGGGAACTGGCAACCATCTGTGTTTTGATGCTGTTTTCTCCTGCGGTTATTTTATTTTATGTTTCATTTGCTTTGTTGGCTGATGAGGTTTTTGGGATTTTAACGAGGCGAACCGTGTTTGGAATGCAACCTGGTTCTCTTAAACGCAAAATTCGGCAGATGGGGGGGTTCTGAAAGAGATACATCCGCCATCACCACGGTCGGCCAGGTGGTGACCGCGGGCGCGGAACTGATGCGGATCGTCCCGGACGACGCCTCGCTGGAGATCGAAGCCTATCTGCCGAACCAGGACATCGGCTTCGTCTCACCAGGCCGAAACCACCGGCATCAACCGCCGGCACTGTTTTTCGCACTTGGTTCGTCGGCATTTGGGAGGACAGCTTTCCTAACCAGCGCCCAAATTCCTAAGATCAGTCCAGCGAGTGCAGGAACGCCCATGAGAACTCCCACATAAATCACAATTGGAAGGTCATGAATTCCGATAGCGAATTCCTGCCCAGCACATTTATCAGCCATATATCCTTTGAAATGTTCACACTTTCCGACGTCAGGGAATAAAAAGAAAAGCCCGTCAACGACAATCAGGAAGCTCAGGCAGATGCCCATGCCGCGAAACACTTTCACGTCGGGACGCCTGAGAGATGGTTCCGGTTTCGTTTTTTGAACGGACCACAGTAGCTTGACGAGCAGGAAGCAAGCACCCGTTCCGAGAAATTGGGCTAACATCAGGGAAAGTGTCTGGTTGATGACGGGCTTTACGACTTGGGCAGTTAGTGCTGCCATGAATGCCACCAGCCCCAGTACTGAAACTACTGACGCCCCCGTAACCCCGTCGCGTGTTACAACTGCACGGTAAAGACCATAAGACGCCCAGACAGTCATGGCTATGGGAATGGGGCCGATGAGCCAAGGAAACGAGAGATCAAGCATGCCCTGACTATGCCTGATCACATGCTTTACTCAACCTCAAAGTGGGTTAGGGACAAACAAGACCCGACGTTCGTCGTTGCGGTCGGTTGGGCCGGGCGATGCACCCGGATCTCAAGACCGTGCGCGAGGCGACGAAGACGGAGCATCTTGCCTACCTGGTCACGCCAGTTCACGGCCGCCCGTTCAAGAGTGCGGCCGCATTCGGGAATTGGTTTGGGGATATGTGCGCCGAGGCAGGCGTGGAAGGCCGGGCGCATGGCCTGAGAAAGACGCTTGCCCAGCTCCTGGCCGAAAGCGGCAACAGCAACAGCGAACTGAGGGCCCGCTTTGGCTGGAGAAGCGATTCCATGGCCAACCAATTACACGCGGAAGGCCACAAGCGGAAGCTCGCGATTTCGGGCGCTGCGAAACTTAACGAGAACAGCCTAACCCCTCAAACCAAATCCGATGAGGGGTTCAAGACTGAAAATAAAGCAAAAACATATACTTGAAAAATGGATGGCGACCCCTGCAGGAATCGAACCTGCGACAACCTGCTTAGAAGGCAGGTGCTCTATCCAGCTGAGCTAAGGGGCCGTCTGTTGGCCGCGCCTGGGAGCGCGACCGGGATGCGGCATATCTGGACGAGAAATCTCAGTGCGTCCAAGGCTGCGTGCGGGTATAACGGAAATTGTCGGGATAGGCGACAACCTGACGGACAGGGTCCTTCGGCGCGATGACGCGGTATTCGATGCCGCTGCGCTGGGCATAGGCTTCGGCGAGTTCCTGCGTTTCGAAGGTGAGCTTCACCTGCTGGCGCATATCACCCGAAGAGGTGTAGCCCATGATCGGATCGATCTTGCGCGGCGACTCCTGATCGAACTCAAGCACCCAGAGATGGGTCTTGGCCTTGCCGGACTGCATGGCGGTCTTGGCTGGACGATAGATCTTGGCAGACATGACTGCAGCGTCTCCGACTATGCGGGACAATGCCCGCCTTTCATGGTCTCAATCCCGTTGCCGGCCCGTTGCCGGCCCGCGCCAGGCCTTTTGCATCATCGCTGAGGATAACGCAAAGAGATGAATTTTGCTTAGCTGCGAATCCCCGCCTTTTCAAGGAAAAAGGCGGTGCACGACGACGCCGCCGGCTCCATCCCATGACAAGCCGATGCGTTGGGGAACAAAGAATATCCGCGGACAAGCGCCTCTGGGCATTCTTCCCCTCGTGTCGCGCCAGCCATCTCTTGAAGGCCAAGCGACTCCGGCCGGATTGCGCAATGTTACCGATCGTCGCATGTTGTGATTGCATCCTGATTGCCGCAGCCAGYCCTCGGCACTATTTCTACGGCTCAGTTGGTTTCAGTGGATTTGCACTCATGATGAGACGTTCGGCGGAGTTCAATGCCATTGTGATAGGGGCTGGTATCACGGCGTTCTTCTACCTTGCCATCAGCTACGCTCAATATATCGGCCTGATCGCTCACGGCTAAGGTAGCCTTGCCCTGACGCCAATTGCGCCAGGCAGACGGACTCGCGCGATCAAGCACACTGGCGACCTATCAAGATTTTTCTGTATTGCATCCACAGGTCCGGCGAGGAATCTTCGGCCAGAGCTGGATTTATGGGTTGCGACGGCGAAGTGAACCGTGTATCTCCCCTGCCATTCACGGCACGGAGTGTAGCGCAGCCTGGTAGCGCATCTKGTTTGGGACCAGAGGGTCGGGAGTTCGAATCTCTCCACTCCGACCATTCAAATATCCCGATATTGTTGAATTCCTTGACAGGCGCAGCGCCGCGCGCGGTCGCGCGCGCCGTTACTTCGCCTTCTTGGTCGTCGTGGCGCTGACGATCCTGTCGCCAGGCTTGATTCCGAGTTTGGCAACGATGCCGGCATTGAGTTCGACGACGTATTTCACCGCGCTCATCGAATCGATGATGTCGCGCGAATAGGGCACTGCCTTTTCCTTGATGTGGCGAATCGTGCCGGTGTCGTCGGCAAAAAGCATGTCGAGCGGCAGGATGGTGTTTTCCATCCACATGGTGACGCGCCGCGGCTCGTCGAAATCGAAGATCATACCGGCATTGTCGGCCATCACCTTGCGAAACATCAGTCCGCGGGCGCGCTGATCCGGGGTCGAGGCAATCTCGACGGTGAAATGCAGCACCTTGCCCGCCGCGGTCTGGATGAGCAGCGGCTCCTTGTCGAACCGCATCTGCTCCTCGGCCAAAGCCGGCAGCGCGACCATGAAAAAAAGCGCCAATATGGCGCTTTTGATGGCATCAAATAGGATTAGGCCGCGCATGTTCAGTGCGACCGGCTTGCCGGGCTCGGAACGTCAGGATGGATCTCTGCGGCCATCAGGCCCTTTTCGCCGGGGCCGAAGCGCACGAGGACCACCTGGCCGGGGCGCAGTTCCGTCAGGCCGAAGCGGCGGAGCGTTTCCATGTGCACGAAGATGTCTTCGGTGCCCTCGCCGCGCGTCAGGAAGCCGAAGCCCTTGGTGCKGTTGAACCACTTGACGAGCGCACGCTCGAGGCCGCTCGTCGCGGTGACCTGCACATGGGTGCGCACCGGCGGCAACTGCGAGGGATGAACCGCGGTCGACTGGTCCATCGAGAGGATCTTGAAAGCCTGATAGCCACGCTCGCGGCGCTGGATGAGGGCGACGATGCGCGTTCCCTCGAGGATCGTCTGGTAACCGTCGCGTCGCAGGCAGGTCACGTGCAGGAGAACATCCTGCAAGCCGTTGTCGGGCACGATGAAGCCGAAACCCTTGGCGACGTCGAACCACTTGACGACCCCGGTGATTTCAACAAGATCGACCGCTTCTCCCGATAGCTCGTCGAGGTCGGAGTATTCGTTCGATGAAATCCTGTCAGCCATTGTCGCCAGCCCCTCGAATACGCGTCACACTGTTACGGTTAACTGATTCTTGAAATCAAGATTAACATCTTGGTAACGGATAAGCGCAAGTCCTAGTTTTCGGTTATTCCCAGCTGCACATTTTATAAAGATGACTTGCCCGAAGCTGACCTCGGCTCGCTGAAAAAAGCCAGCCCCAATAAAGGAGTAGATAGAATGCGTTATCTCCACACAATGGTACGCGTCAAAGACCTGGACGTCTCGCTCGCTTTTTACACCACGCTGTTCGGGCTGGAGGAGATTCGCCGCCACGAAAACGAGAAAGGCCGCTTCACCCTGGTTTTTCTGGCCGCTCGCGACGATCTCGACCGTGCGCGCAGCGAAAAAGCTCCCTGCCTCGAACTGACCTACAACTGGGATACGGAAGATTATAGAGGAGGACGCAATTTCGGCCACCTCGCTTATGAGGTCGACGATATTTACGCGACCTGCCAGAATCTGATGGACAACGGCGTCACCATCAACCGGCCGCCGCGCGACGGGAACATGGCCTTCGTGCGCTCGCCCGACGGCATCTCGATCGAAATCCTGCAAAAGGGCAGCCCACTTCCGGCCGCCGAACCCTGGGCCTCGATGGGCAATACCGGCGCCTGGTAAGGCTTTTCGCCGCAAGGCTTTTGCGAGGCTTGCGGCTTTTTCGATTTCGGGTCCGGCCGGCGCCTTGACGCTTGCCGCGATCCGGCCCCGCAGGCAATCTCCTGGCGACTCGAAGCGGAAGAAAAGCGTTTTTCGCCGATTTTCTGCATCAACTGGAGACTATCGCTTGCATAACATGCAGATGCGGATGCCCGTGACGGGCGCTTTGCTGATCGCCACCTCGGTGCTGGCGCTGACCGGCTGCGCGTCGGACAAGAAGGCACTCGATTCCGCCGCAGCGGTTCCAGCACAAGCCGCAGCACCGCAGCTTGCCACGGCAGCGCCCGCAAGCCCTGCCCCACGTTCGGTCTATACGGATCCCCGGCTCGTCAACGTCTCCGGCGCTCAAGCCGCGCCTCAGGTCGTGGCACAAAATCCGAATGCCGCCGCTCCGCCCGCCGATCCGCCGACAGCGGCGCCTGCCAATATCGGCGGGCTCGTCCTGCAGTCGACCCGGATCAACGCGCAGGCGATGAGCATCTTTTCCGATCACCAGCCGGCGCCGCAGAACAACAGCACGTCCACCGTCATTCAGCCGCAAGCCTATGTGCCGGTGGAAGGTGCAGCACCGGCGCGAAGCAGCGTCTACAGCCAGCCGCCCGTGCCCACACAGCCGGCAGAGCCGGTGCTGCCGCAGCAATCCTCACAGAATAACAGCACGCAGCTTGCGCCTGTGCAGACAGCGTCGTTGGCGACGGGCAGCATTCCGACCTCGACGATGAATGCGCTCTACAGCGCGCCGAAGCAGAACCTGCTCGGCAGCCTCTCCGGCCTGCTGCACAAGGCCGCCCTGCCCGGCATGACGCGCATCGCGCCGAACGGGTTGCATCTCCAGAACGACAAGGTCGAGGTCGGTTGCTTCAAGCCCGCTATGCTGAAGGTGATCAAGACGGTCGAAAACCATTTCGGCCGACCGGTCATCGTCACCTCCGGCTATCGAGACGAAGAGCATAACCGCCTGGTCGGCGGCGCTGACGAATCGATGCACAAGAGCTGCGAGGCCGCCGACATCCAGATCGACGGCGTCGCGAAATGGGATATCGCCGCCTATATCCGGTCGTTGCCGGACCGCGGCGGCGTCGGCACCTATTGCCATACGGATTCGGTCCACCTCGATACCGGCAAAACGCGTGACTGGAACTGGGGCTGCGGCGGCAAACGCGCGCCGATGACGACCGCAAGGGCGATCTGACGGCCGCGCGATTTTCGCATAACGCTGCGGCAGCACCACCTCGTCTCATTAAAGAAACCATCGGCAGCCTATTGATTCGGCTTCAATAATCGACTTCGCGAACCCACTCGGATTTCCTGTCATTTTTTTGAAAGAAACCGCAATTGCCGCTTGCGGGATTCAAAACGCCTGACTATAAGGGCGCCACCACGAAGGAAGCGCCCTTCGTCTATCGGTTAGGACACCAGATTTTCATTCTGGGAAGAGGGGTTCGACTCCCCTAGGG
>NZ_JBFTQY010000139.1:0-6289 GCF_056399245.1 Rhizobium sp. 01N447_2 | reverse complement strand
GCATTGAGCCGACTACGATCGGCTTGCCAGGAATATTCCCACGACGCCAAGGTGCGGCTCGATATGCCCGACGATTCCTTCAGGCCCTCTGCCGCCTTGCCGGCCAATGCCGCGCCATGAACGCGATAACCTTGCGCTTCCCAGGCCTGGCGGGCAGCCGCCAGCATCGTGCTCTTGCCGGCACCGGCAAAGCCGATCACCACGGCGATCTGACCGGGAGCCGTGACATGCTCGATCGCCTGGCGCTGTTCCGCCGACAGCCCCTGCCCCGGTGACGCACTCACCGCCTGGATCGATCTGTCCTGATCGGCGATGGCCGCATCGACATGCCGCTTGAAGACACCGTGGTTTTGGCGCGTCTTCATCGCAACAGCGGATGTTGCCATCGCGCCCTCGATCGCCACCATCTCGACCGTCGAATAGCGTGCCTCGCCATCGCGACCCCGAAGGCCCGTGCTTTCGGGCCTCAACTCGACGAGAGCCTTCGACGCCATGACCGATGCAAAAGCATTCTGGAAGGTCTGCGGATCGTCGTTGATATAGCGATGCAGAGCCCTGGCAATGTCATAGCGGTTGAAGACGCTCTTCTCGTTGGTAATCAGCCGCAATATCTCTTCGGGCCGACGCCGAATGGTCTCGGCATTGCGGTCGGCCGATTGCGGTGAGATGCGGACGCGCGAGACTGCCCCACCCTGCCGATCGATCTGAGTGGCATGGACACCGACATGTTCGGTCGGCGCGATGGTCAGGCCCGCTTCCAGGTGCGAGCGATGATCGATGCGGATATCGTGACCCGCCATCGCCAGATGCCGATTGGCAAGATGCTCCCACGCCTGGCGCAGATCCTTCAGCTGCAGCTGCGATGGCGGCAGGTGATTGGCGAGAAGCCATCTGTTTTCCCGCTCGAGCAGCGTCTTGTCGCCAAGACCGGTTTCCCTCACCTCACGCGTCGTCATCATCAGATGCGCATGGCTGTTTCTGATATCGCTTCCCTCCCCTGGCCGATGAATGGCGAAGTCGACGGCAGCGCCATAGCGATTGGCGAGATCTTCGGCAAAGGCACGTGTCAGCGCCAGGCGCTGTTCCGCACTGAGCTCATGTGGCAGCGCAATTTCGAATTCCCGGGCAATCCGGGCGTCACTTCGCTTCTCGGCACGCTCGGCGGCATTCCACAAGGCCGATCGCTTCATCGCCCAATAAGCAGAAGACCCAGCCGGCAAGACGATCTCGGCATGCTCGACACCCTGCCGGTTGCTAAAATCATGGGTCAGCCCATCGCGCTCGTTGGTCAGCCGCTCGGCCGCACGATAGGCGGCCGACGCCACGGCGCTGCGGCCACCGCTGCGGGCGATCGGCTTCATGCTGAGATGATAGATCGCCATCGCCCTCCCCTTTGTTAGCGGGCCGCCGGCCCGCGCTTTGAGTTGCCCCGCAACTCGTAAGTGCGCCCTTGTGCCTTCGTCGCTTCGCGCCTTCGGGCACTGGTGGGAGCACGCGGCAATCTCCCGATGACCTCGTAAGCCGTTCACCCGGTTGCTTCCACGCGCAGATTTGCGAGTAGCCGACATGCCACCCATCGCTGCAGCATCTGCGGGCATGCGATTGGGGGCAGGCCATTGTCCTGATGGCGCTGGGCCGATCGCTGATTTGAAGACAAATGGAGAGGATGACAGTGGCACGCAAAACCATCGGCGAACGGCTGGCGCAGCTCGAAGCCCAGCGCAAGACATTGCAGATCCGTCTCGGCAAGCAGGAGCGTGCCATCGACACGCGCCGCAAGGTGCTGATTGGCGCCTTGGTGCTGCATCGGTTGGAGAATGATCGCGATGTGCAGATCGGCGGCGGACTGGCCGAGTGGCTGAGACGGGAACTGCCAAAATTCCTCACGCGCGATGGCGACCGGGACCTGTTCGACGATCTGCTGAAGCCGCAGCCGCACGACCCGTCTCTCGGCAATATCGGCAACGGGAGCGCGGCATCATGATCCATGCCAGCCAGATCAAGATTGCCTTCGCAAACATGATGCGCATGGCGGCCCGCGATCCGCTCTGGGCGATCGTCGCCCTGATCACCTTTCCGCTGCGATATGCCAAGTCGTTTGTCATGGGTGCGACCGGCTATTTGCTTGTCGTGTTCACCGTCTACTTCGGGATCGACTACCTCAGACGCGTGATCCTCGGCGGCCACAGAGGTGACGTCATCTGGCATATCGGCGATTGGGTGGTGATGGCCTTTGCCATCGTGCTGCTCATTCGGCTGTTGTCGACGCCGCTGATCACGCATTTTGGATCGGCGATGGACGATACGCATGGGTCTGCGCGCTTTGCCGGCCGAAGAGAGATTGCGCCACTCACCAAAGCCGGCAGTGGCCTGCTGATCGGCCGTGCGCAAGGTTCCGCTCACTTGCTGCGATATGATGGGCCGGCTCATCTGCTCACCATGGCGCCGACGCGCAGCGGCAAGGGTGTCGGCACCATCATCCCGAACCTTCTGACCGCCGACCGCTCGATCATCTGCATCGATCCGAAGGGCGAGAATGCGATCATCGCCGGTGATGCCCGAGAGAAGTTCGGGCCGGTTCATATCCTCGATCCGTTCGGCATCACCGGCAGACCTTCGGCTGCCTTCAATCCGATGGACGGCGTTGATCCAGACAACGTCGATGTCGCCGAGGATGCAACGACACTTGCCGACGCACTCGTGTTCGACGAACCGGGTCTTTCAGGCGACGCCCATTGGAACGAGGAAGCCAAAGCGCTGATCGCTGGATTGCTGCTGCATGTGCTCGCCAGCCAGCCAGACGACAGGCGCACGCTGACCACGCTCAGGCATTTGCTGACGATGGCGCCGGCGGCGTTCCGTGCCGTGCTGGACGAGATGCAGGACAGTGACGCGGTGAATGGATTGATTGCGCGGGCCGCGAACCGCCATCTTGGCAAGTCGGATCGCGAAGCCAGCGGCGTGTTGTCCGCAGCCCAACGACACACACATTTCCTCGACAGTCCGCGCATGACTGAGGTGCTGTCACGATCGGATTTTCGGTTCGGCGATCTCAAGGCAGACCAGGCGACCGTGTTCCTGGTCTTGCCGCCAGACAGGCTTGCGGCCTATTCGCGTTGGCTGCGTTTGCTGGTGGCCCAGAGCCTGACCGAGATGGCACGAACGGCACCCTCGCCGCAACCATCTGCGCCACCTGTTCTCTATCTGCTCGACGAGTTCGCCGCCCTTGGTCATCTGGCGCCGATCGAACGCGCCATGGGTTTGATGGCAGGTTACGGTGTGCAACTCTGGCCGATCGTCCAGGACATTCATCAGCTGCGCGCCACCTATCGCCAGCGCGCCGGTACGTTTCTGTCCAACGCCGGYGTGCTGCAGGTGTTCGGCGTCAATGATCACGACAGCGCCCGTCTGGTCTCCGATCTGCTTGGCCAGGAGACCGTGGTGTTCAACACGGCGGCCCGCGCACTCGATTCGGAAAAGACCGGCCTCTCCTTTGCCGAGCAGCATGTCGGTCGCCCGCTGCTGACGCCCGACGAAGTGCGCAACATGCATGCCGAGACCGAGCTGCTGTTCATCGCCGGGCAGCGGCCGATCGTTGCGACGAAGTTGCGCTATTATGCCGATCCGGAATTTGCCGGGTTGTTTGACAACCAGGAGACATGAACCAGGAGAGATGAGCCAGGCGGTCCCATCACCCCGATGAATCGATCGGGCCCAACCGATTCACAAATGTCGTTGGACGCGAGCAACCGGTCCTTGCGATTCTGCCGGCATGACAGTTCAACCCTATCGTCTCGAACGCATCGATCCATCGAAGAACATGGCCCGCTTTTATGCGCTGTCGATCGAGCCGAACCTCTTCGGCGAGACCTCGCTCGTGCGCAGCTGAGGACGCATCGGCAGCCGCGGGCAGCAGAAGATCCATGTCTTCGACAGCGAGGCAAAAGCCGTCGTTCTCCTGCTCAGCCTTTTGCGCCAGAAGCGGTCACGAGGCTATCTTCCGCTGCAGTAATCGACATCCGCGTCTTTCATGCTCAAGTGAAGGAAGAGACGGCTGAGTGGAGGAAGAGACGGCTTACGCCGCCTCCTCCTCGTCGAGCTCCGGCTGCAAGGAATGCAGGTAATCGACGGCGCGCTGCGCATGGGCTGCCGCCGAGAAGATGGCGCGCTTGTCGTTACCCAAAACCTCACATGAGGAGTTTGGCGTCAACGGCTATCAAGGTGGCATGTTAGCGTTCCTATTTCGGATCCAAGTCTGAGCCCGATACTTTACCGGCCCGACCTGCGAGCCTGTACAACCTCACATACGGTCGCCGCTCCGGCGGCTGCACCACCATCCCGCTTGCGGCGGGCAAGAGCTCAGGAGAACAGGACCAACCTTGTTCCCGGCTGATAAAGCCATGAAGACCCACGGTCTGTTCACCTGGATCCGTCAGGGCTGATCCGGCCCTGGGGATTGAAAGAGCTTGCAGGTAAGCTGGCATCGGTCAGGCGGATTTCATGACCGCCCCCTCGATGACAACGCCGGCGCTGACATACTTCCACAAGGCCACCAGCAGCTTGCGGGCCAGCGCCACGATCATCGACTTATTGAAGCGACCGCCATTCTGTGTAACGCTGTCCTTGAACCAGCAGGACAGCCTGGAGCTCGGCTGGTAGCGCAGCCATAACCAAGCAAGCTCCACCATCGTGGTTCGCAGCCGTGGATTGCCCGCTTTCGATACGCCCTGCTCACGATTGATCGAGCCGCTTTGCCAAGGCGACGGCGCCAGCCCGGCATAGGCGGCAACTTGACGGTGGTTGTCGAAGTGCCGGAACAGGCCTTCAGAGTGAAGGATTGCCGCGAACTCCGAACCACCGCCGCTGGCGATGCGCTCGTCGTCTGCTCAGCAATAAGCGCATCTCGTTCAGCTTCCACAGTCTTGATCTGCTCGAGCAACAGCTCAAGACGATCGAGCTCACGGGAGATTTGTGCCTTTATGTGCTTGGGGAGCGCACGGTCATCCCCAGTGCGAAGTTCTTCCAGACGCGCTCGGCGATCACGGCGCAAAGGTGCATAATCCCGGATGCCCTGGCAGAAGAGGAGTCGCTCGATGCGGTTGACTTGGAGAACGCGCTCAGCAACCAGCACTTTTCGCTCACGGCCAATACGGCCGCGATCCTCCTCCTCAGGCGTCGGCATCTTGACTAGCACGAAGCGATTGCGCCGTCCGCCACCGCTTGGCGTTTCTCCGTCATCGACACCGAGATACCAGCGATCGTCGAGAACGAAGAAAGCCTGGGGGGAGGTGTTGTCGCGTTCGACGGTCTCGTATTCGAATCGCAGCACTTGCTTCAATGACTGTGGGTCGAAGACTGCCACAAGATGCCGTCCCGGCGAAACCGGTGACGCAGCCGAGGCGCCAAGCGCGCTCGCTATCGCAACGTACTTCCTGTCCTGGCTCTCCAGGATTCGCTCGACATCGCCTTCATACCGGAATCGCTGGACCTTGCCATCGCGAACGGTGATCGCCGAACCACCATGTCCGAACCGCGCTCGTCGTCCGCCGCAACGATCACGTCCCCTACAGCGGTGAGTTTGAACGCATCGGCTATATGCTCGGCCCGCTGATCCGGCAACTCGCGGCCGGTCTGCGCGTCCTACGTCTCGACAGACACGGTGCGGGTCTCTGTTGTACGGCTGATCGTGATCAGGTGGCGTTCGTCGCRGTCGAACGYGATGGCTTCGACTTTCCCTTCGAGGCGCAGGAGCGCCTGTTCGTCGAAGCTCGAAACGCGCCAAAGAGCGGCATCTATTTCACCCGCCATCGCCATTACGTCGTCGGTCGGCGCGAAGGCCACCGCGCTGAGCCGGCCATATGAGCGCGGCCCCTTCGTCGTGAGATTGATCAGTCTACTGCGATCGAGCGGGTTGAAGAATACCCGCAGCATTCGACCATTCGTCAACGCATGCAACATTAGACTGTTTTCGTTGTCGATGACGCCGAGAAATTTCCCGCTTTCGCTGAGCGCTAGGCCCCTGATCGTTTCAGGAGCAGGCACTGTAGCAATCGCGCGAGACTGCGCGACATCCCAGACGCGGACTAGGCTCCAAACCCAATCAAGCCATTGATCAAAATGGATCGCTGTGATTCATTATGATGACAATGGGAGTTTTGATGATGGCAGGAGAGTTCTGGCTTGATGATCAGCAGTGGGCGGTGATTGCGCCTCTACTTCCCACGAACCAACCTGGTGCTCATCGCACTGACGACCGTCGAGTGATTAGTGGAATCATCCATGTCCCTGC
>NZ_JBFTQY010000138.1:0-6419 GCF_056399245.1 Rhizobium sp. 01N447_2 | reverse complement strand
CGCGTAGCTTGCCGACGATGATCGAACCTTCTGCGCCGGCGTTCTCGGCGATCTGGCGAGCCGGCGCCTCGACCGCGCGGCGAACGATGTCGACACCGACGCGCTGGTCGCCATTGGCGGTCTTGATATTGTCGAGCGCCTTGACGGCGCGCAGCAGCGCCACGCCGCCGCCCGGCAGGATGCCTTCCTCGACCGCAGCACGGGTGGCATGAAGCGCGTCGTCGACGCGATCCTTCTTTTCCTTCACCTCAACTTCCGTCGAGCCGCCGACGCGGATGACGGCAACGCCGCCAGCGAGCTTGGCAAGGCGCTCCTGCAGCTTCTCTCGGTCATAGTCGGAGGTGGTTTCTTCGATCTGAGCCCTGATCTGGGCCACACGACCTTGGATGTCGGACTTGGCGCCTGACCCATCGACGATCGTGGTGTTTTCCTTCTCGATCGAGACCTTCTTGGCACGGCCGAGCATGTCGAGCGTGACGGATTCGAGCTTGATGCCGAGATCTTCGGAGATGACGGTGCCGGCGGTCAGGATCGCGATGTCTTCGAGCATGGCCTTGCGGCGGTCGCCGAAGCCCGGCGCCTTGACGGCAGCAATCTTCAGGCCGCCGCGCAGCTTGTTGACGACGAGCGTTGCGAGAGCTTCGCCTTCGACATCTTCAGCGATGATGAGGAGCGGCTTGCTGGATTGGACGACGGCTTCGAGCACCGGCAGCATCGATTGCAGGTTTGACAGCTTCTTCTCATGGATGAGAATATACGGGTCTTCGAACTCGACCCGCATCTTGTCGGCATTGGTGACGAAGTAGGGGCTGAGATAGCCGCGATCGAACTGCATGCCTTCGACGACTTCGAGTTCGGTCTCCGCAGTCTTTGCTTCTTCGACGGTGATCACGCCATCATTGCCGACCTTTTCCATGGCTTCCGCCAAAAAGTGGCCGATTTCGGCATCGCCATTGGCGGAGATTGTGCCGACCTGGGCGATTTCGGAATTGTTGGAGATCTTGCGGGCGTTGGCCTTCAGTTCCGCGACGATGGCGGCGACCGCAAGATCGATGCCGCGTTTCAGGTCCATCGGGTTCATGCCCGAAGTCACGGCCTTGGCGCCCTCCTTGACGATTGCCTGGGCCAGCACCGTTGCCGTCGTGGTGCCGTCGCCGGCGACGTCGCTGGTCTTCGAAGCAACTTCGCGGACCATCTGGGCGCCCATGTTTTCGAACTTGTCTTCGAGTTCGATTTCCTTGGCGACCGAAACGCCGTCCTTGGTGATGCGCGGGGCGCCGAAGGATCTTTCGATCACGACGTTGCGGCCTTTCGGGCCGAGGGTCGCTTTCACGGCGTTGGCCAGGATGTCGACACCACGCAACATCTTCTCGCGGGCTTCGGTGCTGAATTTGATTTCTTTAGCAGCCATGTCCTCACTCCTTCATAGGCAGCCAGAGCAATTCCAGGAAAGTACGAAGGGGTTTTCCGTTCGGAATTGCGTCAGAAATAAAATGTTGGAGCGGTTCTGCGTTTCCATGAAAAGCTGAAGCGCTCCAGCGTGGACGGATGTCAGCAGGGATCTCATGCGGCCTGCTTCTTTTCGCCCTGGGTTTCGATGATGCCCATCACGTCGCTTTCCTTCATGATCAGCAGATCCTCGCCATTGATCTTGATCTCGGTGCCGGACCATTTTCCGAACAGGATGCGATCGCCGGGCTTGACGTCGAGTGCCTGGATCTGGCCGGCGTCGTTGCGTGCGCCGGGGCCGACGGCGATGACCTCGCCTTCCTGCGGCTTTTCCTTGGCAGTGTCGGGAATGATGATGCCGCCCTTGGTCTTTTCCTCTGAATCGACCCGGCGGACGAGAATGCGGTCATGAAGCGGTCGGAACGACATGTCTTCCTCCATCGATAAACAGTGATGACGTTGTCCTTAGCCGGACCGGATGACCAATCCGGGCGGGTGCTCGCGCGCGAGCCTTGCGAGAATGATTTGGTTCGATGGTTTTRCAATTCAAGAGGTGATGGAAGAAAAATTGGCACTCCCTGCTCGTGAGTGCTAACGCCCGGCAGGGAACAGAAAATCGCCTCCCGCGTTCGAATAACGAAGGCGACGGCGTGGTGCCGGAGGCGAGTTCCAGCAGGATTGAGGCTTGAATCCGGATTTCGGCATTCCCAACTCTTTGATGATCGAGGCTTGTTCAAGCTCGGTCATCGTCCCACGTCTTTTTGGAGTGAGTGACATGGAAGAGAAGACCAATATCATCAAAGACCTCAGTATCGAGGAACGCGAGGAAATCCTCGTCGATATCGCTCGTACGCTGGAGGAGACGGCTCGCGAGGCCTATGTCGAAGGCAACACGCAGTTTGCCGCACTTTCCAACAATATGGCCGAAACGATCCGCGTCAACGCCGATGAACTCGCCCGTGATGATCCGGAAAATGCCGAGCTCGTATTTCAGCAGGCGACGGCGATGATCTCGCAATTCGAAGCCGTGCACCCCTATCGAATGGTGAGTATGGCCGTTCATTGATTGCCGGGCGGTGCGGGGCGCTCGCTCAAATCAATCTCCACCCACGCGGAACTCTCACTGCTTGCAAAGGTTAGTGGATCACAACATCGAGAGGTGATCCATGGTGACTTCCAGATTAAACGTGCCGCCCGAGAGCGGGACAGATGACGCGCGTTCCGCCGATACGGAGCGAGCCGAGACCGATCGTAAAAGGGCATTGGAAAATGCCCGGCGCAACGCGAGTTCGACATCAGGCCGCGATAGCGACACTGAAAACCCAAGCCTGAAGCTTGCGAAAGAATATCTCAGCCTCGGCGGCCACCGTCGGTCCATGATCGACGACAACATCACCGATGTTCGCCAATGGGATGAGGATCCACCCGAGGCTGAGCGGTTCTGGAAGGAACGGGTGGAGACGCTTTCGAAGGATAAGCGCAAACAGGTGGAGGATTTTCTTCCAACCATCAACACGCCGTGAAAGCGGCTGGGCTCGTTCTTCGGATGAAATGCGCTTGGAGGCGATCATGGCTATAGACAAGCACGAGCAGATCCGTCGCCGTGCCTACGAAATCTGGGAGGCCGAGGGCCGCCCGGACGGCGCCGATCAGCGCCACTGGCTTCAAGCCTGTGACGAACTGGCCGGCGAGGATGAGAATGAGACGCTGCAGAACCTGCTTGATGAAGACGACAGGGATGATGCAGCACTGCTTCAAGGCGCCGGTGAGAGCGGCGATCTCGATCGCCCACGAGCGAGGCCTGTCCAGGCCGCGATGGCCCCCGTCCCTGACATCGAGATGACGACGGGCGAAAAGCCTTCCCGACGGAAGATCAGGAAGACAGAGGGGTCGTGATCGCCATGCAGCATCTCGACCATGCCATCCAGATCGCTCTTACAGCCCATGAAGGTAAGGCGGACAAAACCGGCCGGCCGTTCTTCGAGCACTGCCAGCGGGTAGCCCTTCTGGTTTCTGGTGACGAGACGCGAACGGTCGCCTACCTTCATGACGTTGTCGAAAAGGGAAGCGGCTGGACGCTCGACAGGCTGAGGGAAGAAGGCTTTCCGCCGGCGATCATCTCGGCGGTGAATGCTCTGACACGGCGGCCGGACGAGCCGGACGACGACTTCGTCAGACGTGCGGCATCAAACCCGTTGTCCTTGCCCGTCAAGCGGGCCGATCTCGAAGACAATCTCCGGCAGGCCGAACAGGCCGGCAAGAAAACGGAAAAATACCAACGCGGCCTGGATCTCCTGCGCGACATAACGAGCGGGTCATAATTTTACGTTCGCCGGCAACTGCCATCAAGGTCGGCAATCTGGCAAGCGTCCACTACCCGCCTCCATGTCATGCATTGAGAGCCGGCGGCCTCCGTTGCACCGCGGCGGAGGCCGTTTTGGCCTATCTMATGCTTTGTTGGTAAACCACACTGTCGGCGCGCCGAGCACGCCTCCCGTGCGCATCGCCGTCTTCAGCTCGTCCAACTTGCTGAATGCCTGCGCCGCTTCAAGCGTGGCGAACTCGTGGGTGACGGTAATATCGTTCGGATTGTCGATGGCGCGATAAACGGCTTGCGCCGTCACCCCGTTGGCCTTCTGCACCTGATGAAACGCATCATACGTCTTGCGCCAAGTGGCGTAGTCGGAGACCTCGTGCCTCACGAATAATGTCGTCATATCATCCTCCCGCGTTGCATTTCCAAGTTTGGTTGAGACGCGTGTTACGATTGCACGAGGAACGTCATGGTCTCGGGCAAGACACCGTCACTCGCCATCGCATCGGCCGCTGCCTTGGTCTGCATGAAGGCCATCAACTTTTCCATATCTGCAACGTCCATGACCAAGCCGACGCGGTTGGACGTTTGAGGGTCTGTGAACGTGCGAATGTTCGTCACGCCGACGGGTTCCAATACCTGTTTGCGGATGGGCGAAGCGAGCCAGTGTTTCGTGTCTTTGACGTCGTGATAGATCATTATGGTGGGCATTGCGGTCTCCTCTCAAGATCTCGGAAACTGAAGGCTGAGTATGCTGCTGCGCTTTGCCGGATTTCATTACAGCAATGTTGCGAAGAGTGGGTTTTTCTTATTCATTAGTTGAAGATATAAATATAATTATGGAGTAATTCGAAAATATTATGCGACGACCGCGTTGAGCGCGCATTGGTTTTTGAGAATAGCTTTGGTGACGGTTCCGGAGTCAGCGAGCGTCATTGGCGCTAAGATATGATCGTTATGCCCGCACGGCGCCCGTAGTCCCGCAGCTCGAGAAGGAGACCAACATCCGTACCGGCGTCAATGGATTGAACGACGTCGAGCCGATCCTCTGTCATGCGATCCTCGAACAGGATCATGCATTGTTCGGGGTCGCACTGGCGGGACGTCCAGATCAACCCGTCAATGTCTGCGCGCGCCCGATGAATGGCTTCGGCCCACAGGACGGTCTCGCCATATGTCGACTTCGGCGTTTCGATGAGATCGGTTCGACTGAGTTTCCAGGCTTTCAAATCGGGTGCGAAAAGGCTTGCCAACCGTAGATCACGCTTTGGCGCGATGACGCTCACCGTCCGCGCTTCGACAACGGCTAGCCGGACGGTCTTGAAAGCGGCGGCCGGTTCGATGTCGTGAAAGATCGACTCGAAGGCGGCCGCCTCTCTGCTCGTTGCCGCATAGAGCGTTGCGACACAATTGCCGTGCGCGTCGTTGAACGGCGCAAAGCGCGTCGGCTGTCCCTTGCAGGGATTGAATTGCCCTGCCCGGAACGAAGACAGATGGGTCCGATGAAGCGCCGTACCCGCCTTGATCGTCCGGATGTTGATCGTTGGAAAAGGAGACGGCGGGCATGGCAGAGGAGGGTGGCTCACCCAATGACCTCTTGCCGTTCACGGGCCGCGGCAGCAGCCACCGCGTCGATATCGTCAAGCGCATCCATGGGCGCCTTGTCGTCCAGCCAGCCGTTCGTTGAAACGAACCAGAATGCGCGCTGCCATGGAGACAGGTTTTCCGGAAGCGCCACAAGCGCCTTCTTGATCGCAGGATGCGGCCGTCCGTCCCGGAGCTGAAACGCCGGAAAATATTCGGTGCCGCGATGATGTACTGAGAAAATGTCGCCGGCTTTCTTCCAGCGCGCCGCAGTCGCGTACAGGTTTCTCGCGCTTGAGCCGGCGCGGTTTCCGATCTCCGCGCTGGTGAGCTGCGGCACCTCAGCGATGAAGCGATCCCTGACCTCCAGATTGTCCGCTGCGAGCACGCCGCGCGCCTCGCCAAGCTCATCAGGCAGGATAACATCCGCGAGCTTGTTGATCGCATCTTCCAGGCGGCTTTCTTCCAGCGAGCCGCTGACGCGGACCATCGTCTGGAAGAAGGTCTTGACGGATCTGCGATGTCCTTCCGGCAGATCGGGTTTCAAGCGGATTACCACGGAATCCCCGACCGCAACATTTGCAATCGCCCTGGCGAGCTTCGCGAGTTCGGGGTCCGCGTTCTCAGGAAAAGCAGATCGATCGACGGCGAACTTCGTCAGGGTCTGCAGGAAGGCATCCGCGAACGCATCACGCAGAGCGTTTTCATCCGAGGTCCGTTCTGGAGCAACGCCTTTGCGCCGGTGGCCAGCCAATGGCACGGTTCGCCCGTCGTTGGCGGACGACCGATCAATCATGAGAAATTCGGAAAAGAGAGCTTCGGTCATTTCGGCCACGTGAGATTAGTGATGAACATCTCAATATCACTTAATTCATGCAAAGTCGATTGCAATGGGAGTGTCAGGATGACCATAGCCTCGCATATGCGCCAGTGGACAGATTTGATGGTAGGATCGATTTGACTTCCCAATATCGGTTGTCGCACCAATTTGACGATCGGATACGCCTCGGCGCGTGAGACGACAAAGGTTTAGAATGATCGAACGCCGACCATTTGATCTCAAGGCTTATGC
>NZ_JBFTQY010000137.1:0-6468 GCF_056399245.1 Rhizobium sp. 01N447_2 | reverse complement strand
TTCCAAGCCGAGGCGGCAGACGTGCTCCAGCAGGACAGCTGGGTCACCATCGAGTGTTTCCGATAGCCTGACGGCGCCGACTTGATCATTCATTAGGCCGTTTAACGTGTCCTCGAGAAGGTGTCGTCGAGACCGGTATTCGACGCCTCGCAAATCGTGGCCATCAAGGTACATAAGATCGAAAGCGTAGAGGACAGCGTCGGATGCACGGTTGCCGGCTTGTTTATCGGATGCGCCCAGCGATTGTTGCAACAGCCCGAAATCCGGCCGCCCCTCATCGTCGAGCACGACGGCTTCGCCATCGATGATCATCGTCGCCGGCCCGAGCGCTCGGGCGGCCTCTGCGATCGCCGGAAACCGGTGCGTCCAGTCATGGCCGCCGCGCGTGAGGATCCGGATCCCTTGAGGCTCGATGTGAACGGCAAGGCGATAGCCATCCCATTTCAGCTCCCAGCTCCACTGGTTTCCCTTTGGGGGATGAGCCTTCAACTGCGCCAGCGCGGGCTCGACGCGCTCGGGCATGGGATCGAACAGCAGCTGCGGTTGGGCGGGATTTCGCTTGCCWCGCGGCCGGGAACGGATCGGGGCCTCGGTGTCACGAAGGAGGGGTTTTGATCTGGGAGGCTTCGTCATGCCGAGAGTTCAGCAGAAAAATCTTAAAGACACTGTGGCGATACCGACTTGTCCCCGCAATTCACACAAAGGGATTAGCGCTCTCAAACGCTCGGAAAAAAGTCCGCGGGCTGCTACTGGGCTGATTCTCATGGGTATTCTGCTGATTTCTAATGTTCAGGATAATATTCCCATCCCTCCGGTTGCTTGACTCTTTTATTGGGTCGGAACAGAAAGAGAACATCCGCATTTTGTTCGACATGATGTCGGCCGCCAACACGACCTTGAAGGGAGCCGTGAACGATGACTGCTGCCCGTGAAAGGGTGATTTCCGATCTGCGCGAGCGCATTGCATCGCTGAACGGCGTATCAGCCAGGAAGGCTGGCTGTCTTTCCTTCGGCGTACCGGAAATCGACGCGGTCCTGCCGGGAGGTGGTCTGGCCTATGGCGMCCTGCACGAATTTGCCGGCGGCGGGTCTGGCACGGTGGATGGTGCAGCGGCGGCGCTCTGTGCAGCGGGGATAGCAGCGCGGACCAAAGGCCCGATCGTCTGGTGCCTGACGCGCCCCGATCTCTTCTTTCCGGCGCTCGCCCAGGTCGGACTCCATCCCGACCGGGTGATCTTTGTCGAATCCGACAAGGAAGAAGACGTGCTCGCCAATATGGAGGAGGGGCTGTCCTTTGGTGGGCTCGGCGCCGTGGTGGGTGAACTCGTTCGCCTGCCGATGGTCAGCTCGCGCCGGCTGCAGCTGGCGGCCGAGCGAACGGGCACGATGGCGCTTGCCGTGCGACGTTGGCGGCGACAGACGGAGGCCAATGATTTCGGGCAGCCGACGGCATCGACCACGCGGTGGCGGGTGAGCGTCATGCCGTCGGAGGAATTGCCAGTGCCGGGTGTTGGAAGGGCCCAATGGCTGCTGGAATTGATGCGCGTGAAAGCGGGTGAATGTGCTGAGTTTCTCGTGAGGGCGTGCGATGACAAGGGTCGTCTCGATCTATCTTCCGGATCTGCCGACGGATCGTATTCGTCGCGCCGATCCGTCTATTCCGCCTGAACAGGCGATCGCCGTGATTGCCAGGAGCGGTTCGAAACGCTGGGTGTCGGCTGCGGACGCAGCCGCCCGAAAAGCCGGCGTGCATGTCGGCATGCCGGCGGCCAAAGCCCAGGCGCTGTTCCGCGGCCTGATGCTGGTCGATGCGGATCCTGCAATGGATGCCGCAGCGCTCCAGCGGATTACTCTCTGGGCGCTGACGCTCTATTCTCCGATCGTCGCAGTCGATGGGATCGACGGGATCGTCATGGACACGGAGGGTGCCGATCACCTGCAGGGCGGCGAGCTGCCGATGGTCACGAAGATCGCCAATCAGTTCCTGGCAAAAAAACTCACACCCCGCGTTGCGATAGCCGACACCTGGGGTGCGGCCCACGCCTGCGCCCGTGCCATCAGCCGCGAAACGGTCATCGTGCCTTCAGGTGAGACCGTCCGCGCCGTCGAAAAGCTGCCGATATCGTTGCTGCGCCTTCCCGGGAAAGTCGTCAGCGATCTGCGCACGCTTGGCTTCCAGACGATCGGCGAATTGGCCAACACGCCGCGCGCGCCGCTGACCCTTCGTTTCGGTCCGGAGATCGGCCGGCGGCTCGACCAGATGTTCGGCCGCCTCTGCGAACCGATCGATCCGATCCGCACCGCCGAAACGATCGAGGTCTCCAGAGCCTTCGCCGAGCCCATCGGTGCTGCCGAAACCATCGACAAATATGTCGGCCGGCTGGTCGTACAACTGATCGAGGAACTGCAGAAACGCGGCCTTGGTGTCCGGCGCGCCGACCTGATCGTCGAAAAGGTTGACGGAACACGGCAGGCGATCCGTGCCGGCACGGTGAAGCCGGTGCGTGATGTCGCCTGGCTGACGAAGCTGTTTCGCGACCGGACGGAGAAGATCGAGCCCGGCTTCGGGATCGAGAAGCTCACCCTGGTTGCGGTGATGGCTGAGCCCCTGGAGGAGCGCCAGAAATCCTCCTCGCTGGTCGAGGAGGAAGTGAAGGACGTGACGCCACTGATCGATATCTACGGCAACCGCGGGCAGCGCGTTTATCGGGTGGCACCGGTTGCCTCCGACGTGCCCGAGCGCTCCGTCCAGCGCATCAGTCCTGCTGCCGATCCGATCGAGGTCACCTGGGTCAGCCATTGGCGCCGGCCTGTCCGGCTGCTGGCGCGTCCGGAGTTGATCGAGGCCATCGCCTTGCTGCCGGACCGGCCGCCGGTCTCGATCACCTGGCGCGGCAAGCGCCGGAAGGTCAAGCGCGCCGATGGTCCGGAACGGATTTTTGGCGAGTGGTGGCGGCGCGACGCCGAGATGGAGGCGGTGAGGGACTATTTCGTCATCGAAGACGAGGCCGGCGAGCGCCTCTGGGTGTTTCGCTCCGGTGATGGCATCGATCCGGAAACCGGAAGCCATCGCTGGTACTGCCATGGGATCTTCGCATGAGTTATGCCGAGCTGCAGGTCACGACCCATTTTTCCTTCCTGCGCGGTGCAAGCTCGGCGCAGGAACTGTTCGAGACCGCCAAGGCTCTTGGCATCGAAGCCCTCGGCGTTGTCGACCGCAATTCGCTTGCCGGAATTGTCCGGGCGCTTGAAGCATCGCGTGCCACCGGTCTGCGCCTCGTTGTCGGTTGCCGGCTTGATCTGGCCGACGGCATGTCGCTGCTGGTCTACCCGACCGACCGGGCTGCCTATTCCCGGCTGACCCGCCTTATCACGCTTGGCAAGTCGCGCGGCGGCAAGAACAACTGCATCCTGCACTGGGACGATGTCATCGCGTACAACGACGGCATGATCGGCATTCTTGTGGCGGATCTGCCGGATGACGTCTGCGCGATCCAACTGCGCAAGATGGCCGAGCTGTTTGGTGATCGGGCCTATGTGTCGCTTTGTCTGCGACGCCGGCAGAACGACCAGCTGCGGCTGCATGAGATTTCCAATGTTGCGGCGCGGTTCAAGGTGCGGACGGTCGTCACCAATGATGTCCTCTTCCACGAGCCAGGCCGCCGACAGCTGCAGGACATTGTCACCTGCATTCGCACCCGCACGACGATCGACGATGTTGGTTTTGAAAGGGAACGCCACGCCGACCGCTTCCTAAAGCCACCGGAAGAGATGCAGCGACTGTTCCCCCGTTACCCAGATGCACTGGCCCGGACGATTGAAATCGCCGACCGCTGTCGGTTCTCGCTCGAGGAGCTCACCTACCAATATCCGGAGGAAGCGATCGTGCCGGGCAAGGATGCCCAGGCATCGCTGGAGCATTATGTCTGGCAATGCGTGCCCGATCGCTATCCCGAAGGTCTGCCGCCCGATGTGTTGAAGGTCGTGCGGCACGAGCTCGACCTCATCCGCACCATGAAATACGCGCCCTATTTTCTGACTGTCTTCTCGATTGTGCGCTATGCGCGGTCCCAGGGCATTCTTTGCCAGGGCAGGGGTTCTGCCGCCAACAGCGCCGTCTGCTACATTCTCGGCATTACCAGCATCGATCCCTCGACCAACGATCTTCTGTTCGAGCGCTTCGTCAGCCAGGAGCGCGACGAGCCGCCGGACATCGATGTGGATTTCGAGCACGAGCGGCGCGAAGAGGTTATCCAGTGGATCTACCAGACCTACACCAGAGAAAAGGCAGCGCTCTGCGCCACCGTGACCCGCTACCGGGCGCGCGGCGCGATCCGCGATGTCGGCAAGGCGCTCGGCTTGCCGGAAGACGTAATCAAGGCCTTGTCGTCGGGCATGTGGGCCTGGTCGGAGGAGGTCTGCGATCGCAATGTCCGTGAGCTCAATCTCAATCCAGACGACCGGCGTCTTGTGCTGACTTTGAAGCTCGCACAGCAACTGATGGGCGCACCACGGCACCTCGGCCAACACCCCGGCGGTTTTGTCCTCACCCATGATCGGCTCGAC
Organism: Rhizobium sp. 01N447_2; assembly: GCF_056399245.1. Lineage (NCBI taxonomy): Bacteria > Pseudomonadati > Pseudomonadota > Alphaproteobacteria > Hyphomicrobiales > Rhizobiaceae > Rhizobium > Rhizobium sp. 01N447_2. The sequence goes on along the minus strand of NZ_JBFTQY010000137.1, from coordinate 1,902 downwards.
GATCTCGTGCCGATCGAACCGGCAACGATGAAGGACCGTCAGATCATCGAATGGGACAAGGACGACGTCGAAGCCCTGAAATTCATGAAGGTGGACATCCTGGCGCTTGGGATGCTGACCTGCATGGCCAAGGCCTTCGATCTGATCCGCGAGCACATGGATCGGGATCTTGATCTCTCGAAAATCGAGCAGGAGGATCCTGCGACCTATGCGATGATCCGCAAAGCCGATACGCTCGGCACCTTCCAGATCGAAAGCCGCGCTCAGATGGCGATGCTGCCGCGGCTGAAACCCCGAACCTTCTACGACCTCGTGGTGCAGGTCGCCATTGTCCGGCCCGGTCCGATCCAGGGCGACATGGTGCATCCCTATCTGCGCCGGCGCGAAGGCAAGGAGGCCGTCGAATATCCAACGCCCGAGCTTGAGGCGGTGCTCGGCAAGACGCTCGGCGTGCCGCTGTTTCAGGAGAGCGCGATGAGGGTGGCGATGGTTTGCGCCGGCTTTACCGGTGGCGAGGCCGATCAGCTGCGCAAGTCGATGGCGACCTTCAAATTCACCGGCGGCGTCTCGCGGTTCAAGGACAAACTCGTATCGGGCATGGTGAGGAACGGCTACACGCCCGAATTTGCCGAAAAGACCTTCTCCCAGCTCGAAGGCTTTGGTTCCTATGGTTTCCCGGAGAGCCATGCGGCCTCGTTCGCGCTGATCGCCTATGCGTCGAGCTTTATCAAATGCCACTATCCGGAAGCCTTTTGCGCGGCGCTGCTCAATTCGCAGCCGATGGGTTTTTACGCACCGGCGCAGATCGTCGGCGACGCGAGAGCCCACGGCGTTGAGGTCCGGCCGGTCTGCATCAATCGGTCCCGGTGGGACTGCACGCTGGAGCGGATCGGCAATTCTGGCCGCCACGCCGTACGGCTCGGTTTCCGGCAGGTGAAAGGACTGGCGGTCGCTGACGCGGCGCGCATCGTCGCGGCACGCATGGACAATGCCTTTGCCTCGGTTGACGATATGTGGCGGCGATCCGGCGTGCCATCGGAGGCGCTCGTCCAGCTTGCCAAGGCCGATGCCTTCCTGCCGTCGCTGAAGCTCGAACGCCGCGACGCGCTCTGGGCGATCAAGGCGCTGCGCGACGAACCCCTGCCGCTGTTTGCGGCGGCTGCCGAACGGGAGAGGGCTGCAATCGCCGAGCAGCAGKAGCCTGAAGTCCTGCTTCGACAGATGACGGACGGGCACAATGTTATCGAGGACTATAGTCATACCGGACTGACATTGCGGCAGCATCCGATTGCCTTCCTACGCAAGGATTTATCAGTGCGCAACATTATCACTTGTGCCGAGGCGATGAACTCGAGGGACGGGCGTTGGGTCTATACATCAGGACTTGTGCTGGTGCGGCAAAAGCCCGGATCGGCCAAGGGCGTCATGTTCATCACCATCGAGGACGAGACCGGGCCGGCCAACCTCGTCGTCTGGCCGACGCTGTTCGAAAAACGCCGGCGGGTCGTTTTAGGTTCTTCGATGATGGCGATCAATGGTCGGATTCAGCGTGAAGGGGAGGTGGTGCATCTTGTCRCCCAGCAGCTCTTCGATCTGTCAGGCGATCTCGTCGGCCTTGCCGATCGAGATGAAGAGTTCAAGCTTCCAGCAGGCAGAGGTGATGAGTTTGCCAGAGGCGGAGGGCCTGATCCGCGGGATACGCCTAAGCCTGTTATAGCCACGCGCGACATGTTCGTGCCTGACCTTCATATCGATACGTTGAAGGTGAAGAGCAGGAATTTTCATTGATTCAGTTTTGAGAAGCTGGTCGTTGGTTCAAACCCCACCCATGTGCCTTCGGCCTACCGCAGTTCCGAGTCAGCATGCTAACGTTCTTTCGGCGGAGTGACGCATGGAGTATTC
>NZ_JBFTQY010000136.1:0-6551 GCF_056399245.1 Rhizobium sp. 01N447_2 | reverse complement strand
ATTGGATATCGATGAGCTGTCCTTCGACCATCGCATCGTTGATACCCGTCAGCCGGGTGATCTCGGGCGGGATCGGCCGGGACGGCTGTTGCAGGCCGCCATAAATGCCGACGATATCGCCGATCGCGCCGTCATCGTTGAAGGTAAAGGCGACGGCGCCGATTTCGATGATCTCGTCGCTGCGGTGGTTGAGACCGGTGGTCTCCGTATCGAGAATGACGCCGAGCCGCGAAAACTCCGGCCGTCTGACTGACGCAACCGGCCGGGCGGTCAGCTTTCTCAAGATGCGATAGTTGCCGCTTTCTTCGAGCGTCCGCGCCATGTCTTCATCAGAGTAGGCGGTCGGTTGGGAAGGTAGCCGGCGCGATGGACCGCGCACCTTGGCAATCGCGGGCGATGCCTTGGCAAACATGTCGAGTTGCGAATCTCTGTGCACGCTCATCGGATCTATATGTCACGGAGACGCGATTTAATCCATCACGCGACAACGCCGAGCGTCCGTCAGATGCGCAAAGGACGCTATAGCCCTTTGAATTACGCAGTCGCCAGGCGCGGCGGCGTGTGAACGCCTGCCGTTTTGTCCGGTTGGAAGCTCAGCCGGCAGATCGCGCCGGGATTGCGGTTGTCGATCGTCACCTCGCCGCCGTGCATGCGCAGGATGTCACGAACGAGATTGAGGCCGAGGCCGGCGCCGCGTCCGTCGTGATGGCGCTTGAAGAACGGCTCGAATATCCGATCCCGCATATCGGCGGGAATGCCCGGTCCCTCGTCTTTGACCTCGATCCAGTTGCAGCCGGCGGTCAGCGAGATGATGCCTTTCCGGCCGCCGTGGTTGATCGCGTTCTGCAGGATGTTCATCAGGGCGCGCTGCAGCGCCAGAGGATCGCCCTCGATCTCGCCGGCACCCTCGACATCGAACTGCACCGTATAACCGGCGGCAAAGGCCAGCGGCGCCATCTCGATGATAACCTTCCTCGCCAGCTGCCCCAAATCGACCTTGGTGAACTGGACCTTGCCCTGTTTCAGCCGCTGAAGATCGAGCATCTGCTCGGTGAGAACGGCAAGCCTTGCGGCATCTTCCAAGAGGTCGGTCTTGGTCGAACTGTGCGGCAGGGATCCAATTCGCGTATTGAGAATGGCGATCGGCGTGCGCAGCTCATGGGCGGCGTCGGTCAGAAACCGTTCCTGCCGCTCATAGCCCTCGTCGAGACGGCCGAGCGCGCGGTTGACGGCGTGCACCAGCGGCGCGATCTCTTCCGGAATATCGTTTTCCGACAACCGGCCGCCGCGCTGGTCGATATCGATCGTATCGGCCTGGAGTGCCGCCTGGTCGATCCCGACCAGCGACCTTCGCACGACAAGCGGCGTTGCGATCAGCGCGCCCAACGCCATCACTGCGACGATGGGGATAACAATTTTCACAAGGATCAATGAGACGCGGAACAGGATGAAGGCGAGTGAGTTCGGGCCGTCGGTGCCCGTCAGAAACTGCACCTGTCCCCAATCCATCGCAATCCACATCATCCGGGCAGCCGGACGGTCGTGGTCGCCGAGATCCGAGCCGAACCTTGCCTGGCCGACATGATCGAGCGTATTGCCGATGGTGGCATATTCTTCCGGAATCCGGCCCTCGGTCAAAACATGTCCCTGCATGTCGCGAATGGTGTACCAGAGATCGGGCGCATCTTTCCGCAGCTGTCGCAAATCCTCGGTCTCCCTCAGGCTCAACTCTCCGGTGGGCTGGCGGAAGATGGCCTGGCGCAGGATCTCGATCGTGCCCTCTGTCGACCTGTAATCGGTTATCTTGCCCACCGAAGTCAGCACGATCATCACCAGAATGAGCACGACCGACTGTACGGCAAGAAGCCGCCAGAGCAGGCGCTTGCGCAGCGAATAGGAGCATCGTCTGCTCATGATGCTTCACGCAGGAGATAACCCACGCCCCGGATAACGTTGATGACTACGCCCGCATGCGACGCTGCCAGCTTGCGCCGCAGCCGCGATATATGGGAATCGAGCGCATTCGACTGGATCTCGTCGTCGAAGCCGAAAACCGCTTCCATCAAGGCCGGCCGCGGCACCATGCGACCGGCCCGCCGCACCAGGCATTCGAGCACAAGTGCCTCCCGGCGCGGCATTTCCAGACGCTGGCCGGAGACGATGATGTCGCAATAGGTCGGATCGAATAAAAGCCGGCCGACCGAGATCAGCGCCGGGCGCAAGGTTTCGGAGCGGCGCATGACGGCACGCAGCCGCGCCAGAAGTTCGTCGAAGACGAACGGCTTGGCGAGGTAATCGTCGGCGCCGGTCTCAAGCCCAGTGATCCTGTCCGGAACCTCTCCCTTGGCGGTGATGACGATGATTGGCAGCGTCAACCCCTTTTTGCGGATCTTCGGAATGAGTTCAAGGCCGTCGCCGTCGGGCAGTTGCCGATCCAGGAGGACGGCGTCGTAAGCGCCGTCGCCGATCACCAGCTCGGCGTCGCATAGGGTCGAGACGTGGTCCATCACCATGTCGTGCCGGGTCAGGGCGCCCCTGAGCGCCACGGCCATTTGAGGTTCGTCCTCGATCAGTAATATGCGCATCTCACATTCCTATCGGGGCCGTCGATCCACAGGAGGAGACCATATCACCTCATCGACGCCCGCAGCAGCGGTAGCGCATCCAACGCCGGATTGCTGCCTCGAAGCAAAGGATCCTATCTCTCATCATGCGCGGCGCTGCTCGATCAGAGCCATTGGCTGGTACCTGCGGCTGATGCGATAAACCGCAGCCGGCGGGATATTGCGCAACGTCCAGCCGATCCTCTTTGAGACAAGACCGAGGGAGTCGAGGATTTCGACGGGCACTGGGCATTTTGGGCCGTAGGTGAATTGATAGAAGGCACCATGCGGTCTGAGGTTGGAGAAGCAGCCCTCGAGCAGCGCCTGAACATCGTCCGGCCGCATGGCAAGAAGCGGAAGGCCGCTGACGACGCCACCGAAGAAGCTTCTGGAAAGCGCCGTCTTCCACATCTCCCGCACGTCCAGATGCAGCACCCTGGCATCGGGAAAGCGATCTTGAAGCAGCGTGGCGAAATCCCGTTCGTATTCGATCAGAGTCAGATCGCGCTCTGCAATGCCGCGTTCCAAAAGGGCCGCGGTGAAAACCCCGGTGCCTGGGCCGAGTTCGAGAATCGGCCCGCAAGGCGGGGGCCTGATGGCGTGATCGAGGCGATGCGCAGCGGCGCGCGAAGCCAGGCAAGAAGAAAGCGTCGGCGATCGAAACGTGGCATGGGACCTTCACGGTGGCTGATTGATCCCACCCATGAACCGGCTCAACATTGCAACAGTCTGTCATGTCGCAGTCACGGTGCCGCAGACGCAGATTTTTATGCCTGAGACGCGACCTTCCGGTGCGCTGCTCTCAGCCCCCTCCTGTCGATCCAGCTTTTGATTTCGGCGGCAATCGCCTCGGGCTGGTCCTCGGGGGCAATGTGGCGCGCCGGCCCACAACCCCTGATCTCCAGGCCGGCGACGTTGTCGCGGCACCACGAAATCATCTCGCTGCCGATCAACAGCGTTTCGGAGGGACCGTCGAAGGTCAGCAACAGCTTGGGAGTCAAAGGACTGGCGGAAAGCCAGCGGTCATAGGCCTCGATCCTGGCGACCACATCGGCCGGCTCGCCGTTGATCGGCATGGCGCGCGGCCATTCCAGCAGCGGGCGCCGGCTGTTACGGTCCGGATAGGGTGCGCGGTAGACATCCCAGTCGAAATCGCTGAGCCCTTTCAGCGTGGTCGCGCGCAAGGCCTGTTCGATGAAGAAATTTTCGTCGAGGACCTTGGCCTCGCCGGTTCCCGCACCCCGCAACAGTTCATAACGCGCCTTTCCGCCGCCTGGCAGATCCTCCCAGCTCATCGGCCGCAGGATGGTTTCCATGAAGACGATGCCACGCACCCGCTCGGCGTGGCGCGAGGCCCAGTCGAATGCCAGCGCGCCGCCCCAGTCGTGGCCGACGAGCACGACGTCGTCGAGGTCAAGCGCATCGAACCAGGCGTCGAGATAGGCGATGTGATCGCCATAGCGATAGCCGATATCGGGTTTGCCGGAGCGTCCCATGCCGATGAGATCGGGTGCCAGGCAGCGGCCGGCCCCGATGCCGGGCATGATGTTCCGCCAGAGATGCGATGAGGTGGGATTGCCGTGAAGGAAGACGATCGGGTCGCCCTCCCCCAGCTCCTCGTAGGAGATGAACGAGGTGAGGATATCGATGGTCGGCATATGGAGCTCCACGCTTTCGTGCTATATAGGCAGGCGACTGTCCATTTATCATATAGACAGGTAGCTGTCTATATCGCTGCGCGGGGTTTCATGTCGTCTTCTTCCCTTGGCCTGTTGTTGCGTCTGGTCCATCAGCATTGGACACAGGCCATCGAAGCGGCACTCGATGAGGCCGGCTACGGCGATATCCGCCCGCCGCACGCCAATGTCTTCACCTTCGCGCGGCCCGAGGGCATCCAGGTCAGCGAGCTGACCAAGCTAGCCCGTGTTCGCAAGCAGACGATGACGCAGGCCGTCGAAGAACTCGAGCGCTTGGGTTATGTCGAGCGCCGGCCCGATCCGAATGACCGGCGCGGCCGGCTGGTGTTTTTGACGGAAAAAGGCCAGGGGGTCAGGCCGATAGCGATGGCGGCCGGCCGGCGCGTCGATGAATGCTGGGCCGCCCTGACCAGCCAGCAGCAGATGGACGATCTGCGGACAGCACTCCGGCGGCTGCTGGAACAGCTGCAATGACAAAGCGGGGCTGGCATGAGAGCAACCCTTTCCACTTAACCGTCGCGCGACCGAAGGAGAATGTATGCCTGGTGACAAAAGCAAGGGCGCCAAGGAGGATGTCGTCGTCATCGGCGCCGGTGCCGCCGGCATTGCCGCCGCCCGCCGCCTGCAGGCAATCCGCCCGGATCTTTCCATCCTCCTGCTTGAAGCCGGCGATCGTCTCGGCGGTCGCGCCTGGACGGCCAGCCTGCCTGAAGCCGCCGATATCGGGCTCGATCTCGGCTGCGGCTGGCTGCATGGCGCACGGACCAATGCCTGGACTGCGATCGCCGGCGAGGTCGGACTGACGGTCGACCGCACGCCTGCACCCTGGAACGATGGCGGACGGCGGCTTCAGCGGGATGACGCGGAGGCGCGTGCCGCAAGGGAGGCGATCGGCGCCTATTTCGAGCGCCTCGAGGGCCACGAGGGCCACGAGGGGAATGACGCAGCCATGGCCGATATGCTCGAGCCCGGCAATCCCTGGAACGGCCAGATCCGGGCAATCGGCACCTATATCACCGGTGCCGAACTGGAGCGGTCGTCGGTCGTCGATTACAACAGATACGATCCCGGCCCTGGCCCTGACTGGCGGGTGCGCGAGGGCTATGGGACGCTGGTCTCGCTTTACGGCAAGCCGGTTCGGGCAAGGCTCGGCACCGAGGTCACGCGCATCGACCATCGTCATGCCGGCCGTATCGCCATCGAGACGAACCAGGGTGTGCTTAGTGCCCGCGCCGTGCTGGTGACCGTTTCGACGAATGTGCTTGCCGCCGGCAAGATCGCCTTCGACCCGCCTTTGCCTGACAAGATCGAGGCAGCAGCCCGTTTGCCGCTCGGGCTCGCCGACAAGCTGTTCTTGAGGCTCGCAAATCGGGAGGCGGTGCCGGCGGATACGCATATGCTCGGCTCCACCAGTCGCGGCGCAACCGGCACCTATCAGCTTCGGCCGTTCGGCGCCCCCGTCGTCGAAGCCTATTTTGCCGGCGACCTCGCGCATGATCTGGAGGGGCAAGGCAGAGAGGCCGCCTCCTCCTTCGCCGGAGATGAACTGGCGGCACATTTCGGCGCGGATATCCGCAAGGAATTGTCGGTGGTCGCAATGTCGGCCTGGGCCGCAGCGCCCCATATCGGCGGCTCCTATTCCTACGCAGAGCCCGGCGCCTCCGATCTGCGTGGCCGTCTCGCCGCGCCGCATGACGGGCGGATCTTCTTTGCCGGCGAAGCCTGTTCGACGTCGCGTTATTCGACGGCGCACGGCGCCTACGCGACCGGCGTCGCTGCAGCCGAGCTGATCGCGGGGTCGTTTTCGCAAAGTCCGTAACCTTCGCCGGCCGCGATCGCAGGCAGGAATATTTTTTTCTCACTTGGTAGCGCGGACGGGATTGGTTATGCTGCCCTCGCCCCTGTGCTCCCAGCCCAGGGCGCTATACGTCATCCGGCGGCGAGCGGCCGCCTCAAGCACAATATTGTCATTGTCATTGATTGCAGGAGCCCCGGCTTCTACCCCGACGTTTGCAYGTCGGCTGCGGGTATCCGCATGAGGAGGAAGAAATGGATTATCGCAAGCTCGGTCCTAGCGGGACCGTCGTCACCGCCTATTGCCTCGGCACCATGACCTTCGGCGCGGAGGCCGATGAGGCCGCCTCGCACAAGCTGCTCGACGATTATTTCGCCTGGGGCGGCAATTTCATCGATACCGCCGATGTCTACAGCGCCGGCAAGTCGGAAGAGATCATCGGACGCTGGCTGAAGG
>NZ_JBFTQY010000135.1:0-6815 GCF_056399245.1 Rhizobium sp. 01N447_2 | reverse complement strand
ACCTCCTTCTTCCTGTCCCGCCGAACGATCCTGCCGTCAAAGAAAGGTGGCCTGCCGTTCTGGCAGGACCGGCTGTTCATCTCTCTTGCGCAAAATGCCAGCAATGCGACAGACTATTTCGGGCTGCCGTCCGGGCGAGTGGTCGAACTCGGGCTGCAGACATCCATTTAGCGGCGAGAGACCCCACCCAGCCGCTCGAATCCCATTGGTGACCGGCGGAGAGAGCTAACATTTGCTGTATTGAAGTCTCACCCGCGGTGTCCGAGGGCATGTCGCACCCATTCGATGCCACGGCAGCAATTGCCGGCGGCGATGTGCAGATCTGCGAAGCGATCAACGCCTTGAAGGAGACGGTGGACAAGAACGCCGCAGCCGCAGTCCGTACAATAGTCCATGAGACAACCCTGTTCCTCTCCGGTGCTACGTCGGTTATTACCATTCTTGTTGAAATGGTCATAATAAGCGAGAGCTGCCATGAAGACTGTCGATCTGATGTACCAGACCATGCTGGCCGAGCTGGCGCAGCGGACCATGGACGCTGCATGGACAGCAGACTTCCCCTCGGAAGGCCGCTTCATCACAATGGAGGTCAAGGGCAAACGGTATTGGTATTTCGACATGCCGGATGGATCAGGCGGCAAGAAGCGTCGCTACGTCGGCCCTGCAGACGATCCGGAGATCGCGCAGCGCGTCGAGGACTTTAAGCGCGACAAGGAGAGTCTGCGCGACCGCAGGCGCATGGTCGCGAGCTTGACGCGACAGGGAGGCATGGTCGCGCCCGACCCAATGTCAGGCGACATCRTCGAGGCGCTTTCGGTCGCTGGCCTGTTCCGGCTCCGCGCCGTCCTAATCGGCACGGTCGCCTTCCAGACCTACGCCGGACTCCTCGGCGTCCGCCTGCCTCTGGCTGCGATCCTCACGGGGGATGCGGACATCGCCCAGGACTATACGATCTCCCGTGAAGTTGAAGACACCTTGCCCCCGATCCTCGATCTGCTGCAGGCGGTGGATCCGACATTCCGTCCGGTTCCTCATCGATCGGGCGCCGCAGCTTCGACCGCTTTCCAAACCAAGGGCGGCTACCGGGTCCAGTTCCTAACATCAAACCGTGCCTCGGACGATTACATCGACCAACCCGCCAAGATGCCTGCTCCCGGCGGCGCCAGCTCAGATCCGCTCCGGTTCTTGGATTTCCTCATTCGAGAGCCAATGAGGACCGTGCTGCTTCACAAGAGCGGTGTGCCGGTTAACGTCCCGGAGCCGTCCCGGTACGCTGTCCACAAGCTGATCATTGCTACCAAACGGCGTACAGACGGGCACTTCGTCCTGAAGCGCGACAAAGATCTCCGGCAAGCGGAACTCCTGTTCGAGGCGCTCTACGAGACACGGAGATCGTCTGACTTCGCCCTCGCCTATGACGAGGCTGAGGAGCGCGGCCCTGCATGGCGTGAGGCCCTGCAGGAGGGCAAGGACATGCTTTCGAAGGACGGCCAGCGGATGCTCTCGCAGATCCTGCGGCTGGGCAACCAGCAAATCGGCAAAGAGAAGACGGACGATCCACAGTAAGGAAAAAGAGCAAGGGGCAGCTATCGGACTGTCCATGCGAGTCTCATAGGACGAGGGATGAGAATGGTCACAGCAGGAATGGCGGAAAAATGGCGCCGAGGAACGCCGCCGTGCGCCCATGGCAAGGGCGCCCCTCCAAACAATGAGCATACCAGGCAAAGGCGCTCCCGCGCCGGCGCCAGTTCGCGCACGGCTTGACCGGTTAAAAGGGCAGCCGCAGGAGGGTTAGCATCGCGCCGCTCGGAACGAGCGGAACCCGGGACGACTGCCCCCGGCAAGCTGTTCCGCTTGGGGCGCACCACCCCAGGCTGTGCGAAAACTGGCGGAGGAGATCGCCACCACTGCGCTCGGAATTCTCAAGCGGTGGGAACGGTCCCGCCGTCGATGACATATTCGGTACCGGTTATGGCCGCGGCGCGTGGGGACGCCAGGAAGGTTATCAGATCGGCCACCTCGCCGGGTTTCGCCGGTCGCCCGAGCGGAATTCCGCCGAGAGAGTTCATGATGATCTTCTTGCCGCCTTCATAATCGGTGCCGACCTCCCTCGCGAGCCGTTGTGCCAGGGCTACGGCGGCGTCGGTCTCGATCCCGCCCGGCGACCTGACGGACTGGGGCCAGGCCCTGTGTCCCGCTTAGACGCGCTGCTCACATGGGCTGCCCAACGGGAGGGCGCGGACGGCGGCGATCAGGAGGGCATAAAACGGGGGCGTAGGACATGAGCTTCATCGACGTGACGGTAGCGACGAAGATCACGGTGAAATCCAGACCGACCCCGCCATAGTGCCGCCACAGAATTCCGCCCAATCATGCCTGTATAACAAGCGGATGGCGAAGAATGAGATTGCTGGTTTTCCTTGCTGCGGCCCTCTTTGCGACAGCGATGCATGCCCAAGCCCAAGTTTACGCACCGTATGATGGATACGATGAATACGACGGCTATGGCTATGATGACCCTTACAGCCCCTATCCCCCTCCTCCCTACTACGAGCCAGAGCCCAGCTATCGGGAACCTTTGCAAGAACGTCAGGAGCCATCAACGCGAATTGGGAGGGGAACCATCGTCATCGCCACGAGTGAGCATACCCTTATCTACACAACACCATGGGGTGAGCAGTTCGCTTACCCCATCGCTGTCGGCCGTGAGGGCAAGCAGTGGTACGGAACAACGCGGGTCGTATCGAAACGATTGCATCCTGAATGGCGGCCGACGGCCAGCATGCGGCAGAAGAATCCAAGGCTTCCGGCAGTCGTGAAACCCGGTCCCGCCAATCCGCTTGGAACCCGCGCGATCTATCTTGCCGACGGACTGCTCCGCATCCACGGCACCAACGATCCCTCCTCCATCGGCACCAATGCATCGAGCGGCTGCTTTCGGATGTACCGCCAGGACGTGGAGGAGCTTTACGAGATGGTTCAGCCGGGAACGCAGGTCGTCGTCCAACGGTGACTGTTCGTCAAACGGTCGCCAGCTCGGGCTTCAGCGATCCCGGGAAGTCATCTGGTCGGACCTCCTGTCGTCCTAGTTCCATTTAGCCGCCACTGACGAAGTTCCGCCTTCGCCTTTTTACGCCATATTTCACGTCGGGATTCACCTTGATCTTCTCCCCGGACGGCTTCCAAGCGAGATGACAGTTCTCGAAGCTCGGTCTGCAACGACAACGACTTCCTGATCCGTGGACATTTGCCGGGGCCAACGCTTTGTCGGCACACCTGCTAGGCGGTCGATCTCAGGGGCCACCTCCGCATAATCCAGCGGCCTACGGGATGCGTAACCGAAGGCTCTCTCAGTTGGACCCGGCCCTTTGACGTATCAGCAACGAAGGTATCGCCCTGGACTTCTTTGACACCAATGCTGGCCGTCCACTGCCATTTCTGACCAGGTTGGTTCGGCGTCGCAGGCGTTGAGAGCGTGAGTTCGCCCTCCGGCGCTTTGACGGCAACCGGAAAGCAACTACCGAGCGGACCATCAATCCGTGGATTTTGTCCCCTCGGGAAGGAGACGACGAAAGGCGATTCCTCACACGTATTCCCGCCCGTCGATGAGGTTCCGACAACTACCGCCATTCCGCCGATGACATCCATCTCGTCGGAGTGCGCCTTTCCGAAACTAGGGCATGTCAGGGAACCGCTGGTGACCCCCAAAGTTTAGCTTTGAGAACATCGTCGCAGATGAGCTCAATGGAAACGCGGCGTAAGATTTGGGCGAACAACGTCGACGGATCGATGGCCGTCGCGTCGCGGCAATCGACAACGACCTTGGGAATTCAGCATGAACACCGAGACAATATTTTTCAAGCCGAGCGACTGGGTCCCGAACAATCCGCATCTTCCTGTATTGATTTACAGAGGCCTTTTTGCTGACGGTGGAGCTACCGATTTCGACCGTCGTTTCGCTGCAAACGGTTGGACAGGCATCTGGACAAACGGTGTCTTCGATTATCAGCATTACCATTCCGGTGCCCATGAAGTGCTGGGAATTGCGCTTGGTAGCGCCACGCTGTTGATCGGCGGTCCGGGCGGTCAACAGTTGGATGTGATAGCGGGAGACTGCCTGGTACTTCCAGCCGGGACAGGGCACCGAAATCTCGGGTGCACGTCGGACTTCCAAGTGATAGGCGCTTATCCTAAGGGACAGCATGCCGACATTCAGACGTGCGCTCCTTCAAGCGAAATGCTGGCGAAAATCTCGTCAGTCCCCCTGCCCCACACCGACCCCGTCCAAGGATCGTCGGGATTTCTCACGGAGAAATGGCGGTAGTCATTGGCGCACCGCGACCGATTTCCTGAAGATGCGCAATTTGCGAGCCCAGCCTATTGGGTCCTTGAGAATTCGAGCCGTACTTTTCGAGAGTTTTGTTGTTGTCCGGCGAAATGAGCAGTCAATCGCGCCCGCATCTGGTCACAATGCGATGTCATACGCAGCGTCCGAAAGGCTGGTTTGCACTCTATGCTTTCAAAACTGATCGTGATTGCCATCTTGTCCCCTGCGCTGGTGCTGACCGCTTGCTCACATCCCGAGCCCCTGCAGACGTCCACGGTCGCTCCGGGCGCTGCGACGGCAGTTCCGATCACTGACCAAGCGGTGATTGCCGAGACGGTGGGACGGGCCACGGTCGGTTCTGATCCGCTTGCCTGGGCCAATCCGTCAACTGGCAGCGCCGGGGTTATCGAGCAGGTCCGGCCGGGCACAGACAATCCAAACGGATGCCGCGACTTTGTCACAAGCAAGCAAAGTCTTGAGGGCGTGACACGGTTCAATGGTGTCGCTTGTCCGGCAGATGGGTCTTGGAAGATAAACGGCTCACCGGGCTTGCACTAGCAACGTGGCAAGTTAAATCGGGTTCAGCGCTTGCTCTTGCATTTCAACTCCCTATTGCAGATCTCAATCGAAATTTCCTGCCGTCAGCAGAGCGATTCATTGCGTTAGATCAGTCGGCTTCATCACCTGTCTTTGGAAATAGTTGCAGGACATTCGATCCGTTCGATTGCGTGACAGTCCCAGTCGCTCGACGGCCGGAGCTTCGTTCTCCCACGCTCTGGATCGCCGATACGAGGCCCTCACGCTGGCGATAGTAGTCAGGCTTGGTAGGCAGCGTCAGACCGAACTCTTCGAGCATACGCTCAATCAGGTCCATGGCCTCGGCTGCAAGACCCGCATAACCTTCCTGACGCTTCTCAAAGAATCCATCGAACCCGGCCCGAGACAGATCGAGGCTATCCAACGCATAGTTGAGGTTCTTGACCCGGTTCGACAGCCACAAGATTTCGTCTGACAACTCGGTGGTGAAAAGCTTCCAATCGGCGTCCTTCGGAAGCGAAAGGACAGGATCCGGAACGTGAAACGCGAATTCGCCTTCGTCCATCGGATTGAATTCGGGGGTGTCCCGGACTGCCGCATAGCTCGCTCCGACGAAGTCGTCGAGCGCCAACACCGTCATCATTGCCAGATTTCTAGCCTCGCTTCGCGGGCGCCGATTGATCTGCTTTCTTGCAAGCTGAATCACGGTGGGGATGCAGGCGCCAGCAGTAAAGCCACCGGCAGCAATCAGCGCTCCCATTGCCATTATCCCTTGAGTGGTTTCGAAGAACTGCGTCAAAAGTCACCTCATTCGATTGGAGATGCGGGCCGCGTCAAAAGCACGCGCAGACGGAATCAGAACTTTCCGTTCCAATGTGCCGCGAACTGAGAAGATAAGGAACACTGTTTCCTCGCCTATTCCGCCCACTATTGAGCGACCGGAGGAGACAAAAATTTGGTCAATGATAGCCATGCTGGTTTCCCTGACGTCACCAGGCGTCTTTGCTGAACACCGGCGGCAGCTTCTTTGGCAAGGAGCTGTCAGTTCAAAAATGAAGTCAGCATATAAAGTGAGATCGAACGGTATCGCTTTCAAGGACCGTTTGTTGATTGAGTGGGGCGGCTTGTAGCAAAACTACCCCGCCTTCTTGTTTGATATTTGCCCCACAGTCAAAGCATCTTGCATCCCCGGCCAGGGCATCGGCATGGATCAATCTGGTGAGAAAGATGAAGGGATCTTGATTATTCGCCTACTGCCGGAACATTCGGTTTGCGTTCCGATTACCCCTCCTCCACAAAGAGGAAACGATCATGGATCATACCAACCACGTACGCTTGACGACTTCGGAACTTACCCCTGCCGTCCTCGAGGGCGCCACCATCTATGGAGCCGACGATCACAAGATCGGCAAGGTCGATCATATCCACGGCGCGGGCGCGGGCGGCTCCGCAGTCATCGACGTCGGAGGCTTTCTGGGTATCGGCGCGAAGCCTGTTGCCGTTCCGATCTCGGATCTTGAGTTCATGCGCGATGAAGACGGCGAAGTTCATGCCGTCACGAGCTGGACCGAGGACGAGCTCAAGCAGATGCCCGAGCACCGCGACTGAGCATAATCAGATGATGCCTTCTGTCCTGGGGTAGTCGTTGACGCTGCGGGGCGCATACTGGCGCAAAAGCTGCCGAAGCTCGTCGGCGATCGGTCCCAAGCAGCCAGCGGCTAGTCATCGCGAATGCTGCGTTTTCATCGTCGCGGGTCCCCCGGGCTGGAGGTCGTCCTCTATAGACGAAGTGCCGCCGCCTTCAACTGCAGCGCACGGGACCTGTGGCATAACTGGGACATGGCTGTGAATTGTCGCGGGCGCGTCCTGTTTCAGCCTCTATACCGTCCTGCTCCGCCGGGCGAAATTCGATGTGAATCGCCTTATCTGGCTTTGCCGTGGCCTACGCAGC
>NZ_JBFTQY010000134.1:0-6854 GCF_056399245.1 Rhizobium sp. 01N447_2 | reverse complement strand
GCCCAGGTAATGTGGATCGGCCATCCGTCCGGCACCGTGAGCTCGACGATCAACGTCATGAACAGCAGGCCGGTCGCCGCAAATCGGGTAGCGAAACCCAGGACCAGCAAGATCGGAAAGGTGATCTCGGCAGCGCCGGACAGGAAAGCCATGGTAACCGGCGCCGGATAGGCATAGGGACCGCCCGGCACTTCGGACCACAGGGCGACATGTACGTCATCGCGTCCATTTCGGAACTGCGCATGGTTTTGATCAGACGCTTCCCGCCGGATCATTACTCAGATCTGCCGAAATCGGACGTGGCCCTCAGCCGCAAATTGTGGTAGAATAAGAAATCAGAAATGCAAGCGAAGGGGGAGGCCGCATTGATATGCGGGCGTGCTGGCGTTCGCCATCAACCGCGCCTTTGCCGCCCGTAAGTGCTCCACGACATTCGAGCAACCATATTTGCGCTTCTTGTGGCCATCGCCACGTCTTGACAGTGCGAGACTGCGGGGCGGCATATCGCCTGCGGTCGCCCGTTTGTAAGGAAATCGCACCACCGTCGAGCGGCCCGCCAACGAAGCATTACCAGGAGGACCAACCATGAAGCTGCGATCCCTCGGCGTACGCCATATCGGCGCGCTTATGATTTCCCTATCTGCTTTCGGGCTGATGACTTCAGCCACATTGTCCGAAGAAAACAAGTTCTTCATCAAGCCGGTGGTTGAGAAGAAGATCACGGAGCTGCCGTCTGGGCCATTGTACTGGCGGCTGGAGAATTTCCCGACGCTGAAGCAGGCCCAGGATGCGGCGGGTCCGACCTCGCTTGTGGCGGAAGTTGCGGACAAGATCTGGCTGTTCACGCTCGGACCCAAGGGTGGATCGACACCAGGCGGAATCAAGGTCGCCGAGATCGGACCCCTTCCGCCGGTCAAGGCGAGCGAGTATCTGCTGCGTGTCAATCACGCCGGTGGAGCGCCCGGCACCAAGACGGCAATCCATACGCATCCGGGATCCGAGGTATTCTATGTTCTCGCCGGCAAGGTCGGTCAGAAAACGCCCCACGGCGTGACCTATACTGAAGCCGGCATGACCATGACCGGACACGGGGCCGACACGCCGATGGAGGTGTTCAACGCCGGCACAACCGATCTCGACGAGCTGGCCATCTTCGTGGTGGACGCCAATCGGCCGTTCTCCTCGCCGGCCAGCCTCGACTGAGCGACGTGACGATGCCAAAGCGAAATTGTCGGTCCTCCCGTCAGGATTCTCTGTCCACAACTCTGGACTATTTTCGCAATTGCGCATATACGAGGCAAAGTAGAAAGTCGTCCGGTGCTGCATTATTGATATGCGAAGCTGACGCTTGACTTCGTCCGGAGGCGTCTCCGGGTGGGGTAAACATCGTGCGCATATCCGTCCTTCAGACTACGGCCCAAAGCGCATTGCAGCCCGTTCCGGATGACATCCGGGAGGGAAGAACATGCCTGATCTTCAACGCAGAGAATTTATCGTTCAAGGAAGTGCGGCTCTCGCCGCAATCGCGGGTCTATACGCTTCGGAGGTCAACGCTTTTCCGACGCAGACCGGCGARAAGGTTATTCCGTGGCTCGATCAGCCGACGGAAAATCCTAATCCGGCCGTTATCCAGACGCAGCTCGTCTGGGAAGATTTGGATACCTTCATAACTCCGAATGACAAGTTCTTCAGCATCGCGCATTTCAATCGACCGACGATTGACGAGAAATCGTGGTCCCTCGATATCGGCGGCCTGATCAAGAAGCCGTTAAAATTGACGCTTGCTGACATCAAGGCGCGACCGCGACAGGAGGTCGTTTTCACAGTGGAATGCTMGGGTAACCACGGGTTCCCATTTTTCACGGGCGGCATCGGCAATGCCCGCTGGGCAGGCACGCCGCTTGCGCCGATCCTCCAGGAAGCCGGCGTCCTTGATAATGGCATCGAGGTTGTCTTCTTCGGTACCGACAGAGGCGACGTCGAAATACGCGACATCAAGATGCAACAGAACTTCGCTCGTAGCATGTCGCTCGCCGATGCAATGAGCCCCGACAATCTACTCTGCTATGAAATGAACGGCGCGAGCCTGCCGACGCCCAATGGTTTCCCGCTGCGGCTGATCGCTCCGGGTTGGTACGGCATAGCCAACGTCAAGTGGCTGAAGGAAATCGAGGTTCGCGACTCCCGTTTTATGAGCCTGCTGATGGCCCGCGACTATGTCACCATCCGGGAGGAAGAGCACGAAGGGGAGACAGTTTGGGCTGAGACTTCCGTCGGCCGAGCCCTGATAAAGTCCGCACCTGCCAAAGTCACCCGGACAGGCTCAGGTTACCGCATTATCGGCGCGGCCTGGGGGGCACCAATCGACCGGGTCGAAGTGCAAATCGATCAAACGCCATGGAAACCAGCGATCATTGATCACAGTGAGGAAGCCGATCACGCTTGGAAAATTTGGTCCTCGGATTGGGAAAATCCCTCTCCTGGAGAACACACCGTGACCTCACGCGCGATCAGTACCACTGGGCAGATTCAACCGGCAATGGACGACCCCATGATCGCCAAAAAGCACACATACTGGGAAAGCAATGGCCAGGTGACACRCCGCATCCGGATCTCTTGAGAACGTTGCTGCCACTATGTCGGGCTCATGGGGAGGGCGTCACGGTCTTTTTGCCGACGCGACAGAGCCGTGTAAACCACGACGGCTGAGGTCCTACGTTCAATCTGCGGCGTTGTCATTTCGTCCTCCGATGACGCGAGACGAAGCTAGACGGTTACCGATATTTGAACGACGGCAGGATCTCGCCAGCGAGCATGCAGGATTCAACGTCGAGACTCGTCGCTTCGATCCTCACTTACCTCGATCGGCGCTGGGGCACCGTACCTCTTTTGCGACTCGCTGTCGCTACGGTGAGGTGAAACGCAACACGGCAGTCGTTGCTCGGGCTACGTCGGCTCCCGACTTCGGCTGGATTGCCCCCTCGATAAATCTTCAATGCTCGCCAACTGCCGTCGCGAGATCTCGGCTCGGCGCCAGGGTACAAACGAACAAAAAAGGCCGGGTCGAACTCGCACCGACCTTCCGCATCGTCGTTCAATCACCAGAGCCAGCACATCCGTGGTCAAGAGCTAGGAACAAAGCGGCGTTGCGGCCTATGCCCCGACGAATTATTGCGAGTGAGTCGGACTTCGGTCCGATGGTGGACAGTAATCTCTCTGCTAATTTCCGTTCCGCTGAGACTGCAAAACTCAGCACGAAAAGGGTGTCTGCCCCTGATCCGGAGCACCCTTTTCAAACTCGTTTTCGGGAATCCCCCTTAACCCTCAGCACCAACGTTTCGCGGGCGGCCAACCCGCAGATGCGCTTCGTAGAGCGCCTTCTGATCAAAAGGGTTGATCATCCGGCCACCTGTATGACCAAGGCGGTCACGGCCGCGATGAGGCCGGCGACTGTCACCGAAAACATCATGACGAGATTTGCCGTCTCGCAGACGCGGGAATGGGAGGGAATGAGCGGGTTGTGCATGTCTATGCCGCCGCGTCGTTTTGGCGTTGCCGCATGGTCGGCGGACGCTCATAGTTGGCGGGTGGTTGAGGAGATTTACGCAGACCGGAGGCGTGGTAACGCGTCCGCCACAGCAGATGTGGCCTTGTGCCGAGAGCTGCAGCAATCGCCCGCTCACCTGCCATGTTGGGTTCCCGGAGCGTCGTTCCGGCGGTTCCACGAGGTAGCTTAATGGCATCTAATTCTCCATAGAAAAAGCCGCTCGAAGGCGGCTGCAAATTTATTCGTGATGGTGACGAGGCGCGGGGCTATGCCCATCCGGTTCCATCGCTGATCAAAGGGGATGCCGGGGGTCTTCTGGTGCCTCGGTTGGCGGCAGATTGGTTTCGTCTTCTGCGTCAGGCACGGGTGTTGGGTCGCCGGCGGGGGCGTTGGTCTTGGTCATAAAGTTTCCTTTGATTAAACGGCGAAGAGCGACAGGTCGCTCAGATCCGCGTCTTCGTAAGTGCTGCGGCCCGTGACCCCTTGGCGGCGACAAGCTCGATGATTGGCATAGGATGAAATTTCCAATTCGAGGTTATACCGAAGAAGCGACCCACGCTGGTCCAAGCCTTTTTACGGGAAATTGACGACCGACCGGTGGTGTGCGACTTTGGTGTGAAACGTGAGGGTCCGACAATGGTCGACATAGTCAGAGAAGGCTCTTTTAGAGATGGTTTCGAAGTTGGCTACAGAACCGTACGCGGGACAGCCGTAGCCCTTCCTAGTATTCCGGAACAACCTGTCACTCGCGGCAACAGCACACCGTTTCTGATGGGAGTGCGCAGAGGCATTGAGGGTGCCTTGGGTAAGGATATCGACGACTCGCCGCAGGACTAACGCCCAAAGCCACCCTCGCTCTTGATCGCCTTCCGGCTGGAGTTGACTAACGACGCCGCTTCCCGCGCCGTTTTGTTGGCGGTCCAAACTCTTTCAGCGCCCACGGCTCCCCCTGCTCAGGGTGGCGCGGTATTTCTAAAAAGGCGTCACCCAATCGCCGCCAAGCTGATTCAGCATCCTCCATCGATGGACAGTGGTAGGCATCCGTCTCGATTCCGAGATCGGCCAGTTCGTCGAAGAAATCGTGGCCGCTGGAGAACACGAAAAACCACTGGTCGAGCCCATCGGTCGAGCGCCGCTTGCCGGCCCTTCGTCTGACTGGCATATCAGCGCCTCGATCCGTAATCGGCCGTACGCGGGGAGCGTGGCGCGTCCGGACCATCCACGCCATCTAGGGCGAGCTCGCGCAGCAGTCGAGCGAAGGCGATGCGCGCGTTCTGCATGATGCCGACTTCAGGTCTCTCTTTTGGTTGGCCGAAACGGTCCGTGAACGTCTGGCCATCCCGATCGAGAACCTCGCGCGCACCTTGAGCCTGGTCCCATGCCTCGGCGGCTACCGCTTGTGTGCTTCGGGAGAAGCTCGGCGGCCTCATCACATCACCGCCGGCCGCGGCCGTCGATCGCAAGGGAGCAATTTTCGTAAAACCAAAGCTCATTGCCGAGATCGAGTATCGGGCGTGGACCGACGACGGCAAGCTGCGCACGCTTCCTACAAAGGGATGCGAGAGGAGCACGATGGAGCCGCCGTCTACCAAATTTTGTAGCTTCCTTCAGAACTCTGTCACTGGGGCAAGAATTCCGCCCCTTTTGAGTGGTTCCAATTGGGGGCGAAGTTTCCCCCAGTTCTTTAGCAGCCCTTTAGGGTACGCAATGCCCTCGGCACTGTAGGAAAGTTTTACACCGGCCGCGTCGACGGGCTTGCCGGTCAGTAGGGCAAACGCCTCCTCACCCAATCCAATAACCCGCAACACCATTCGACTGAGCTCTGCCGGGTCACGGCCTGTGTCTTTGTTCAGCRCAGCAAACAGGTCAGCATAAAAAAAGTTTGCCTCAGAGCCACCGGCGGATGGCTGCGGTTTTCCATGTTTTCCAGACTGGGCACCTCATCGAAACAACGCATCGCCAGATAGATGGCCACAATTCGGATGATCAGGTAAGTACTCCCTTCCCCGAATTCCTTTCCCCACTCAGGATTTGGGGGCAACCAATCCTTCTCGGGAAGTTGGCGGCCTGGCTCGTCAGGATGAGTTCGTCAAGCTTGGCCTGCAGAGCCTTTCCGTCACGGTTCTGGCTGTTCTGCAACACAAACACCATCAGGAAGGTGATGATGGTCGTGGTGGTATTGATCACAAGCTGCCAGGTTTCTGAATAGCCGAAAAAAGGGGCCGGAAACCGCCCGGACAAGCACGAGCGCCAAAGCCGCGACAAAGGTGAACGGCTTTCCCGAAAGCTCCGCGACCGTCGTCGCAAATTGCGAGAAGAAGTTGGGTTTGTTCGACACTGAAGGGCCTCATTGGGTCGCAGCATCAGTGCTTTCAATCGACAAGGTCAACTTCATATCCAGACCGAAGTTCCTTGCACCGCGGTCAATCAAGACGTTGGACCACCCGCCCGCAAGCGGATAGCCGGCACATCGAAGGACATCCTTCCCAGCTGGAGAACAGCAATGAAAAAAGCCGGGCTGGTGAGGCCGACGGCGCGCTCGTGGTGGCTTGGCAATTAGAAGCGGTCAGCCGCGCCATACGGGAGCACAGCAGACCCCCCTTCGGCCGGGACGGGCCGAATAAGAACGGAGCGCGCTGCGTGACCTAGCCGGCGAGCTCGGCATGACACGCAATGACACGATCAGGTTCATCGTGCGAGAGTGGATGGAGAAAAACACCTACCTCCCGCAATCTTGATGAAGACGGCGATGTGGATGGGACCGGCATGCGCAGGATAGGGGAATTTCGCCCAAGCGTCACGGTAGCGGATTTGGATGAGAGATATCTTGAATGTCGATCTTGCTGAGAAGTTTGTCGCTGTTGGTTGGAATAACATTGGCGGCGCCAGCCTTTGGCAATTGCTTGAGCGCTAACGAAACCAAATACGGCGTGCTGCTTACCAGGGAAGTGCCTTTCTATTCCGTGTTCTACAAGCCGGACGGTCCGGGTCTCACCGAACAAAAGCTGGTGGAGCGCAACCGCTCACTGCAGCCGGTGTCGGCTGTATATTTGCACCCGTTGCTCGTCGAAAAGAGAGTTAGTGCCAGCGGGACGCATGAGCTGAAATACGCGAATGCGATTGCGTTAGACGATTTACCACAGAAGAAGAACTGGCAATCCGAGACGACGCTTTTCATCAATGGCAAAAAATCCGTTTCGGGCGCTACTATTATTAGGTTCGACGGCTGGGGAGAGGAAACTATTGCATCTTGTTCCTACAAGGTTTGGGCCGTCAACAGCCGCGTCAACAGCCGTCTCGAACTGAC
>NZ_JBFTQY010000133.1:0-6859 GCF_056399245.1 Rhizobium sp. 01N447_2 | reverse complement strand
CGGCAAGACCATCCGGCAGATCAGGATCGGCACCGTCTATCCGGCGACCACCGGCGTGCTGCCGGCGTTTCTGGCAAAGATCGCTCGCAAGTATCCGGATATCCGCATCCATATATCAAGCGGCAATACCGGCGACATCATCCGCGGCCTGGAGAACGGTCAGATCAATCTCGGCTTCATCAGACCGGTGGAGAACATCGGCTCGTTGCGCTTCTCCTCGATCGCTCATGAGCGATATCTGCTGGCGGTGGCCCGCAGCAACCGGCTGGCGGAACAGGCGGAGATTTCCATCGACGACCTGCGCTCGGAAAGGATCATCGCCTTCAATCGCAAGAACCTCTCCTACACAGAGCGGTACTTCAACGAGAAGTTCGAGGAATATGACCTGACCCGCAACATCGCCTATAGCTGCGACGACACCTATTCGCTGGTGTCGCTGGTCTCGGCCGGCCTTGGCATCGGCTTTGCGCCGGAATGGACCGAAGGCTTGCCGAACCGGGCCTTCGAACTGAAGGCGGTCAGAGGCATCGACTTCAGGATCGGGCTTGGTGTTGCCTGGAGCAAGGACGATCCAACCGCCTCGCGTGACGACATCGTCGATATCGCCCGGTCACTGGCACGGCCGGGCAGGTGAGGCGAGGGGCGCCACGGTTGGTGCCCCAAATGGAATGGCTTGCCGGGGCTGGGGGATCAGGCGAATAATGGGACGTCAGGCGGTTCTGGCGCAACTGCCTCGCTGATCATGCCCCTGCGTCATCTGCTGGGAGAAAGATCGGCTCCTCGATCTTAGTATCGTTCGAGCGCATGAAAGCCTTCAATCGCCGCGCAACAGCAAGGCTGCCGAAACCAATCGACTTATCATAGGGCGCCCGGTCGCATCGAGGGGAATGGTTAGATCGAGGGGAATGGTTAGGAAGATGCAACACGTCACGCTGCAGGGTGGGGAGCTGGGTTTGCGATAGTGACGGGGAAGGTGACGGTTTCGAGCGTGTGGGTGCTGTGACATTAGCACCAGAGTTCGGGACGCGGGAGCGTAACGCTGATTGGTACGTTCATTGGTGCGATTGAAGGCGTGGGACCAGAACTCGCCGGGAACTCGACTCTCTGAGACCTGTGTACGACCGCGACCCGGATCCCACTGACGAACCCGGCGACGAGGTCGACGAACCTTCGAACGACTGGCCCGCTGCCCAAGACTGACCACGCCGTGGGGTCAGGTTGGTTCCTTGTTCAGGATCCATGAGCACTGAATTTCTTTGCTCGCAAGGCCGCATCGCTGAAATGCTTTTGACCACGGATGTACTGGCGCTGGTAAGAAGGCGATGATGAGGAAGGTCGGTGCGGTTTCGCCACGGCCCTTTTTTGTTTGAGAGGCTGGAGTTTCCTCAGGGCGGATCAGTGCCACGTATCCAGCAACGGCTCGTCGTCGTCAAAGTTTCCATTGCTGGCGGCATCGTACGGGTTGATACTCCGGCCGCCGCCACGCGTGCCATATGCGGTCAACTGAACCATGACCTCTTTCGCACGCTCGATGGCCTCGTCTTCGCTTGCAGCATGACCGTCCGCGACCTTGATCGACACCGCTTCCCCGTCGTCGCCGACAAAGTCTACCCGCCATCCGGTTTTCTCGTGAACAATCTTCGTTTCCAGCAAGTGCATCTGACTACCCTGACTTCCTGCCTTTGAGATCTGCCTCGACGCTCTTCCGGAGCGCGTCCATGATGCTGACCACATTGGACTTCGGAGCGACTTCGGCCGCCTTCCCCTTCGCCGCCTTTTTCGGCTTCAGCGCCTTCTTCTTCTCAGCGATGATCTTGAGCAGGCTCTCCTGGATTGGATCACTCACCATATCCGGAGACCAACGCGCGGTCTTCTTCTTGATAAGCTGCTGCACAAGGGGAATGAGATCCGGATCTGCTTTCTCGTCGATTTCCTCGAAGTAATTCTCCTCCGGTCGAACCTCGTCGCCGAAACGCAGCGTCCAGAGCACGATGCCTTCGCCGCGCGGTTCTAGGACGACCGCCCGCTCTCGGCGGCCCATCACGAGCTTCGACACGCCGAAAACCTTGTCGGCCTTCATGGCATCCCTGATCACCGCAAATGCCTCGTTGCCGACGGCGTCGTCCGGCATCAGGTAATGCGGCTTCTCAAGGTAGATCCACTCGATGCTGTCGGCCGGGACGAACTTGTCGATGTCGATCGTCTTCACCGTGTCGAGCGCAACGGCATCCAGATCGTCCTCGGTGAGGATAACGTAGTCGTTTTCCCCGCGAGCGTAGCCCTTGGCTTCGTTCTCGTCCTTGACGGGCTTGCCGGTGATGGAATCGATGTAGCGGGAGACGACGCGGTTGCCCGTCTCCTTGTTGAGTGTATGGAAGCGGACCTTTTCGCTTTCGCTCGTGGCCGGGGTCATAGCCACGGGGCAGGTGACCAGGGAGAGTTTGAGATAGCCTTTCCAGTAATATTTCGGAGCCATCGTCTATCTCCCTAGCTGGCTTTGCGCTGCGGGGCAGCCTTTGAAGCGGCGGACTTCACTGCTGCCCCGCGCGCGGCGCGCTGCCTCCCAGTGCCAGTGTTGGCGTTGGCGGCAGTGCGTTTCGATTTGTCCGCAGCGGGCTTCATCATGCCTGCGCTCTCGCGGAGCGCGGCCAGCAGATCGTTGGGCTTCGAGACCTCGACCTTCTTCGGCTTCGGAAGCGACTTGCCTTCCAGCTTCGCCTTCACCAGATCCGCGAGGGCGGCTTCGTAGCGGTCGTCGAAGGTCGCCGGATCGAATTCGCCCTTCTTGGTGCTGATGATGTGCTTTGCCAGATCGAGCATCTCGCCCTGGATCTTGAGCTTGGGCATCTCCTCGAAAGCCTTTTCGGAGGAACGAACCTCGTAGTCATAGTTGAGCGTGCTGGCGATCAGGCCCTTGCCGTGCGGCCGTATCAGCACCGTACGCATTCGACGGAATAGGACGGTGCGGGCGATGGCCGCGACCATCGACTTCTTCATCGCATCGCGGAGAGCCGCGAACGCGTCTCCGCCCATCTTGTCGGGCGTGAGGTAGTACGGCTTGTCGAAGTAGACGTCGTCGACGTCGGAGCACGGGATGAACGCCTCAATCTCGAGCGTTTTGTTGCTCTCAGGGATCGCGGCGGAAATTTCCTCAGGATCGATGATGATGTACTGGCCGTTCTCGATCTCGAAGCCCTTGGTCTGGGCTTCCTTCGGCACCGGATCCTCGGTCTCGTTGTCTATGAAGATGCGGTTGACGCGGTTGCCCGTGGCCTTGTTGATGGTGTTGAAGGTGATGCGCTCGCTAGTCGAGGCTGCCGTATAGAGAGCGACGCCGCAGCTTACCTCCCCGAACTTCAGAAAGCCTTTCCACTGCGCGCGTTGTCCTGACGGCATGACAAATACTCCGAATCATTAATACKCGACTCAAAGACGTGTCAGGGTGATTCGTTCCGACTCAAAACGAATCATTTTTCAATGCCTTGCGGAATTTCTCTCCCAAATTGATTCCGCCGTCTCCGCTGGTCGAATTGCGCCCGGCAGTAGTGGAAAGCCGTGGAGATTGTTCAGTTCGAGAGCCACAGCAACCTGCTTCCTCCAGCACCAAGCGGGCATCTCGCTCAGGGAATTCCGCAGCCGCTTCAAGCGCAGCATCATCATCCACTATCTCCCGGGAACCACCGGAATCATTGTGAGTTTCTACTGCGGACGTTCATTCGAAGGAGAAGCCCTATGGCACAGACACCGACATCCCGAGGCCGCGCACAGGATCGAGCCCGCGTGGCCGGCGGCCAGGATCACGAGGTCAAGTACGAAGCAAAGAAGGAGGGCGTCTCGAAAGATGCCGTCAAGAAGGCCGTGAAGAGCGCTGGCAACTCACGCAAGAAAGTCGAGGCCGAGATTGGTCGCCGTTAGACGGCCGAGCGGCGTTGCCCTGTCCACGGACGAGGCAGGTCCCCGTGGATGTCCTGTCTTTCCTAGTCTGGATCATGGCGACGCCGCTGTGTCGTAACGAAGCAGTCATAGCCACGCAGGCCTGCCGCCTCCATGTCTGGGGTAACGCATGTCCAAGTGCATACAGAACGACCACCTGCTGATGTCGAAGGCGGTCCGTGAATGGTATCGGTACTACGAGGTGGAGTGGGACGATCAAGCGTCCTCGTTTTTGTGTGATGCCGCCATCGAACTCTACAACGAGGGCTGTCGCTCGGTAAAGGAGATGGCGACCGTTCTGATCGGCACTTACGTCGGGCTGGCCGCCACGCGCGTAAACGCGCCATCTTCGAGCTCAGTGCATTGACAGGCCTAATTAGATGGGGCTGAACTCCATGTGATCCGACCGCGTCTTCTTCCAGCCATACAGCTTGTAACCTACTACTGAGCGTTCAACGAAATCCTTGTGCCGCGAGGTATGGTTTTTCGTGGGCCTTCAGTCCGAGCCCGTGCTCTTGAGCCTGCTTCCTGTATGTCGACCATGCCGGGTCCCGCCCCTTCAGACTCTATCGCGCCAACTGCCGCGCCCGCATTCGTATACCCGTACTATGTACAAAATTCTGGTCACAAACTTCCATCATGACCAATTAAATGAACAGAACTTGACATCGCCCCAAGTGCCATGGCACGATGTCCAAAATACTGGACGGGAGAAACTCTCATGTCCACTCAAATGAACAAAATAGGTCATAACGGTGCCCCGTCAGAGAAGCTACTCCAGAGTCACGCACCAGGCGCTCGCCATGCTCGGCAAACTGATCCGCGTCGGGCGCGCTGAGCGCGGCCTGACCGCGCAGGAACTGGCCGATCGTGCTGGTATCAGCCGGACGACATTGTCCAGCATCGAAAAAGGTGCGCCCGGTCCTGAGATCGGCATCGTCTTTGAAGTCGCGTCCCTCGTGGGCATGCGCCTGTTCGACTATGACGAGCGCATTCTCCAGATGCACAATACCCGTCTCGATGAAAAACTGACCCTGCTGCCCAAGAGTGTCCGCCACACGGTGAAGGAGGTCGATGATGACTTCTAAGGCGGACGCCACGGAAGCCTTTGTCTGGATGTGGCTGCCGGGGGCGGCGGAACCCGTGGTGGCGGGCCGCCTCGACCAGAATGGCGAGCGCCTGTTCTTCACCTATGGCGCCAGTTACCGCCGCCGCAAGAACGCCATTTCCGTCTATGAGCCGGAGTTACCGCTCCAGGAAGGCATTATCGCGCCCATCAACGGCCTGTCGATGGCGAGCTGCATTCGCGACGGCTCGCCCGATGCCTGGGGCCGCCGGGTCATCATCAACAGGCTGACGGGCAAGAAGCCCGACGCTGCCGGCGTGCCGGAGATCAGCGAACTTACCTATCTGCTCCAGTCCGGCTCCGACCGGATTGGCGCTCTCGATTTTCAGGCCTCGGCAACAGAGTATGTCCCCCGCCATGCCGCGCAGGCATCGCTCGACGAACTCATGGAAGCGGCCGCCCTCATCGAAAAAGGCGTCCCCCTGACACCGGCGCTCGAACTGGCCCTCAACCATGGCACCTCGATTGGCGGCGCGCGCCCCAAGGCCCTGATTAATGACGGGACGAAGAAATTCATCGCTAAATTCTCGGCAACCAACGACACCTACAGCGTGGTGAAGGCCGAATTCATCGCGATGAAGCTGGCAGCCGCCTGCGGGCTTAACGCGGCGTCCGTGGCGATGACCCGCGCCGCGCAAAAGGACGTGCTGCTGATCGAGCGCTTTGACCGCACGCACACAAAGGATGGCTGGAGGAGGCACGCCATGGTCTCGGCCCTGACCATGCTGGGCCTTGATGAGATGATGGCGCGCTATGCCTCTTACGAAGACCTGGCCGAGCTGATCCGTCGCCACTTCACGGCACCCAAGGATACGCTCAAGGAACTCTACGGGCGGATTTGCTTCAACGTGCTGTGCGGCAACACCGACGACCATGCCCGCAATCATGCCGCCTTCTGGGACGGCCGGATGCTCACTCTGACGCCGGCCTATGATATCTGCCCGCAGGGACGCACGGGTAACGAAGCCACGCAGGCCATGCTGATCAAGGGCGATGGCCGTGCCAGCACGCTCGCCACATTGCTAGCTGGCGCGCCGGATTATCACCTGAAAGAGGCGGAAGCCGCCACGGTGATTGAAAACCAGGTCACGATGATTGCCGCAAGCTGGCCAGCGGTCTGCGCGGAAGCCGAACTGAGCCTCGTCGACCGCAAGCTGTTCGCCGGACGTCAGTTTCTCAATAGCTACGCCTTTGAGGGGCTCGAAGGTCAAAAGGCGCTGCGGGATGCCTTTCGTGCCGCACGGGATGCACTGATCGCGAGCGGAGGCGCTTGACGATGACAGCGCGGCAGCAGCTCAAGAGACGCGATTGGCCGGCGGCCTTTTTCCGCTCTCCATGCGTCATGGGCTGCGGAGCAGACTGAGGCGGGAGCGTGTGCCGAGGGGCCGCCGCCGCGGTCGCTTCAATTGCCGTTCTCGTTCCGCTCACGCGGCCCTTCTAATGTTAATCGCGTTCCGGCGTGACATTCCCGCTTTTTAAGTCAGTTATCAAGCTCGGCCACGATCAATCAGTTGCCCCAGCCAATTTGGAACCGATCAAATCGAAGCTCGCTCAACGGCTGGTTGGAGGGGCCTAGCCTTACCGAACGAAGAACGACACGAAGCTCGGGGGAATAGTATTGTTCAAAAATAATCGGAGGCAATCCGGTCAGTTCGAGACGGCTGTTGACGGCCCAAACCTTGTAGGAACAAGATGCAATAGTTTCCTCTCCCCAGCCGTCGAACCTAATAATAGTAGCGCCCGAAACGGATTTTTTGCCATTGATGAAAAGCGTCGTCTCGGATTGCCAGTTCTTTTCTT